>CAZOTD010000096.1:0-6636 GCA_964582685.1 uncultured Treponema sp.
AATAAAAAACTGCTTGTAAAAAAAATACTTTTATTTGATTTAATTACAAGCAGTTTTTTTGTAAACGTTTTTTTATTTTACAAGTGAACCAAATACTTTTTTAATCATATCTGAAGAATAATTAAATGGATTTTTTCTAATTTTAATTTCTTCCTCGCTAATTTTTTCAAAAAGCCCATCAAGAGCTTTATCTGTTGCAAACTTTGCAAGATCAACTTCTACCGCTGGGAAAGGTACAGGCTTTCCTGCCAACCGAGCCGCCGAATTTGGAATTGCCCCATATTTATTGTAGTTTGTAACAAGTTTTTCCCAAGCATCATTTGCCGAAACATTCATAACAAGTGGTTTATCAAGCGTCTTTGAAATCATTGGTTTGTAAAGCGATTCAAGTTTTGAATAGCATTTTTCACGAAGATAATCTGTAGCTGCAGTTTTGTTTCCTGTTACAATTTTAATCCCATCAACAACCGTCATAGATTTTATTGCCGAAGTAAAAATTGGAACTGTATCTTTTGCCGCAGTTTCTGCTGTGCGATTAAGTCTTAGAATAACATCATCGGCAAGATATTGTCCTCCTGGAATTTGATTTAATACATTCATAATTGGCTTTGCTTCTTCTGGCAAAAGAATTTTAATTGCAGCGTTTTTAAAATAAGCATCTTGTTTAGAAAGTTGCAAAGACGCACTATTAATTCCCTCGACAAGAGCATCTTTCATCGCAGTAATTGCTTCTTGATTTGTAAACGAAGTTTTTGAATTTGAAACAGAATTAAGACTATCGGCAATTTCAGAAAGAGTTGAAAGACAAGAAGTAAACACAACACAAACAGAACAAATTAAAATCAAAGATAAAGTAAAAATAGATATAAATTTCTTTTTCATAAAATTATAATAATCTTTAATTATTTATTTGACAACACAGAAAAAGCAAGTTATAGTTTTAAAAGTGAAAGTATTACTATCACAAAGAATTAAACACTATCAAATAAGGAAAACAAGCGTATGACAAAACATAATTTCAACATTAAAATCTCTCAAGACAAAGTTTCAACCGACATTCTAAGATTCAATTATTATGCAGGCGAAGATTTTACTAATTTCTCCGAGTTCAATTCAATAATCGAAACTTTTGATTTACAAAAACGATGTATTCAAACAATTCGTTCTTCAAAAGAAATGCTATCAAACAACGAAAATAACTTTTGTACAAATCTTAGAAACGCTGCTATCAATCCTGGTGGTTGGCAATCTTGGGCTCCTGGATTTGAAATTCTTTCAAACCAAAAACAACTTTCACTAAAAACAAAATTTATTCCACAATTCAACTGTTATAATACAGTTCCTGGAACTGAAAAAAAAGATTATTCAAAGAAAAATATTCTTGCCCAATTTGTAACAATCTTCAGAATTGAAAATCAATATTTTGTTATCGCATCAACTGGAAATGTCAATGACAGAAATTTGATTCAAGAAGAAAAATCTTCGCAAGATTTTTTTACGCCGCCAGTTCAATTTGTAATCAACAGAAAAAAAATGGAATGCAAAGTGACTGTCGTTGATTCAAAAAAATCTTATAAAAAAAATGAACTTGTTGCACAACTTTGCTTTTTCTTTGCAAATTCATTTAAAGAAGCAAAAGACAAAATAAAAATTCTTTATGGTTCAGCAGATAAAAATGATAAAAATTGGTCAAATCGCTTTGAATCAACTTTGCATTTAGGAGATTTTATTCAAGGTTGGGAATCTTGGTACAACCATTACGCAAACATTAATGAAAAACTAATTTTAGATGATTTAAATTCATTAACAAACACAACTAATATTATTTCATTGAATAAGAAAGAAACTGACAATCCTTGTGTTTTTCAAATTGATGATGGGTGGGAAATTTCTTTAGGCGATTGGGATTGGAATGAAAATCGATTTCCTTCTAAACCTGAAGAATTAGTACAAAAAATCAGAGAAAAAAATTATGTTCCAGGACTTTGGATTGCACCATTTATTATTGACCTTAGAAGTTCCACTGCAAAAAATCATCCTGATTGGTTACTTCGTGATAAAAAAGGAAAACCAATTATTGCAGGAATGAATCCACTTTGGGGAGAAATTCATTGCAATATTTTAAAAACGCTTCCAGCAAGTTTTTATTGTCTTGATTTGAGCAATCAAGAAGTTTTAGAGCACCTTGATAAACTTATGGACAAAGCAATTAACAAATGGGGATTTGAATATTTAAAACTTGATTTTCTTTATGCTGGAATGTTAAATGGAAAATTCAAAAATGGAGGAAGTTCTTTTGAACATTATGGAAAAGCAATAAATATTCTTACAAAACGCACAACTTCAAAACAAGGAAGAAAAATTTGTTATTTAGGTTGCGGTGCTCCATTTGAAATGAGTTTTAGAAATTTTCCGCTGTTTAGAATTGGTTGTGATACAAGAGAGCATTGGGACGATCAACTTGGCAAAAAAATTAATTGGAACGGAAGAGCAAGTGCGTTTCTTAATATGCAAGACACAATCGGAAGGAATCTCTGGAACAAAACAATTTTCTTGAATGACCCAGACGTTCTTTTTATTAGAAACGAAAATTGTTCACTTGATGAACAAGAAAAACTTCTTATTGCAACTATATGTTTTATGTTCGGAAGTCAAATGATGTATTCGGATGATCCAGAAACTTCATCTTCACAAGAAGAAATAAAACTCGCAGAAAAAATTCTAAAACTAAAAAAAGAATTTTGTGGCAAAGAGTTCGAAGTAATAGCAATCAAAAAAAATGTTTACAAAGTCAATTCAATTAGCCAAAATAAAAGTTATATTTTAAATATCGCTGACAAAGATTATTTAATTAAAGACAAATCATTTGTTGTAAGAAAACATTCTGCCATAGAATTGTCTAATTAAATTATTTTTGCAAGAAGTTTGCGTTGCAAACTTTGTATATATTTGAGATTTTTTATATCGATAAAAAATCTTACCAAAAGTCAATTTTTAGAAATGAATATTTCTTTGCTGACTTTTAATTAGGAGAAAAAATTATGGAATTAAGTAAAGTGATTTTTGAAAATGAAATGTCAAAAAAAGAATTTGCCAAAGCGTGTAAAACTCAAAAAAAGTTCATCGATAAATTTGGCGATGACAGAAATTCAATTTACAAATTTAAATTAGTTGACAACAAAGTTTTAACCCCGTTAATAGGACTTAAAATTCTAGTGCTTGATGAAAATTCAGAAAAAACAGCACCACAAGAAAAATTTAAATTACCAGAAAATTCAATTATTATCGGAAATATCAGAATGGGTTTTGGCCATTACAGAATTTCAATGGCGATGGCAAGTGCCGCTCACGCTTTAGGATATACTCCGATTTGGATGGATTTAAATTCATTTCAAGGAACAACTGCAACAAAAATTATTTCTTATCAAAATGATTTGTATTCACTTGGTTCACGACTTTCGCAAAAATTTTCTTTATTCAATAAACTTGTTTGGGAACCAATGAATTATGAAGGATTTAAAAAACTTTCATATAATGCTGGAGATCAAAAAACAAGTGAACTTTTTACAAGTCTTTATCGTGATTTGCCAAAAGAAACGCCATATATTGCAACTCATGTTTGGCCAAGTCAAGGTGCAATTCATGCTGGCATGACACATGTTGTAAATGCAATTCCTGATAACTGGCCGATGGCACTTCATTTAAGCGAAAAAGCAATTCACGCAGTTCAAACAGAAAAAACTTATCTTGGATATAAAAATCTCATTGGATTTGATAAAAAACGAATTCTAAAAAAAATGCAAGATAAAGATATTTTTTATGCAGGCCATTATATTGATAACGAAATGGTAGAAAATCTTGAAGCAGATTGCAAAAAAAGAATGGAACGTGCTTCTAAAGACAAACCGCTAAGATTTCTTTTAACAGTTGGTGGCGCGGGTGCACAAGGAGAATTTTTCTCTGCAATCATAAAAACTCTTTTGCCATATATAAAAGAGGAAAAAGCTTGTCTGTATATTAACTGTGGTGATTATATGCAAGTTTGGGAATTAATTCAAAAAAAAGTGCCTGAACTTCATGAAGGATTTTTTAAAACTATAACCAAAACTTATTTTGATGATTGGGAAACAGAATCAGAATTTGCAAATAGAGCACTTAACAATAAAGATAAAATTTCTTCAAGTGGAATTCATGTTTTCTGCAACAAAGACATTTTTGCCGCAGTTTATATTACAAATCTTCTTATGCGTGCATCAGATGTGCTTGTTACAAAACCAAGTGAACTTTCTTTTTATCCTATTCCAAAACTTTTTATAAGAAGAATTGGTGGGCACGAAATGTGGGGCGCTATTCATTCTCATGAAATTGGAGATGGAACTTGCGAATGCGAAACTCCAGAACTTGCAGCAGATATGGCAAAAACTTTAATTTCTGACAAACAACTTTATTTGAGAATGTGCGAAAATATTATTCGTAACAAGAGTATTGGACTTTATGACGGAGCATATAAAGTTGTCGAAGCAGCTACAGGACATAAAGGTGCAGTAAAAAAATCTGTGCAAAAAAAACTTCCAGAAAGAAAAGTCGCAAAAACAAAAGAAAAACCCGTTGCAAAAAAAACAGTGACAAAAACTTCTACAAAAAGCAAGGCTAAAAAATAATGACAGCAAATGAAAAATATAATAAAGAAAAAAAAGATTCAATTACACAAAGAAAAATCAGAATATTTTCTAGTGCATTTGATTTGTTTTCAAAAACAGGCATAGATAGTATTGCAATTACCGACATTGCAAAACATGCAGAAATCGGAGTTGCATCTATCTATCGATATTTTGAAACAAAAGACCAAATTGTAATTAATACAGCAATTTGGGCATGGGATGAACAAATCAAAAAAATCGTTCCAGAAATTTCTGGAAAAGATTTTGATAAAAAAAACGGTTTTGAAAAACTAACTGCAATTTGTTTTGAATTTAAAAAATTATTTAACGAAGATTTTTATTTTCTCCGTTTTATTTATTTTTTTGATTCATATTTTTTTAGACATACAATTGCAAAAGAGAATTTTCAAGATTATGAAAACACAATTAAAAGCGTCAAGAAAAGAATTCTTGATTCAATTAATGCTGGGATAAACGATAAGTCAATAAAAATCATTGATAATTGTGATGCACAAGATATCTATTATACTCTTACGCATTCACTTTTTAGCATGGTTCAAAAAATGACTTTATCTGAAAATCTTTTATCGATGAACGAAGAAGTTCCTGCTATAAAACAAATTGACCTTCTCATTAAAATGCTTCTTTTATCGCTAAAAGCATAATCCACAAGTTTAACAAATGACTTTAGGAGGAAATATGTCAAACTTAAAATCAATCACAAAAGGAAAAATGTGGTGCTATGCATTAGGGCAACTTGGTTGGTCAATGCTTAGCGGTCTTATCGGTTCTTGGCTCGTGTATTTTTACCAGCCAGCAGCGGCAGAAGTTCAAAAAGGAATGACTTTGTTTATTCCACAAGATGCCAATATTTTTGGTGCACTCACAATTATCGGTCTTATCACAGCTGGAGGAAGAATTTTCGATGCAATTACTGATCCACTTATCGGAAATCTTTCTGACAAGTGTAAGTCAAAATTAGGCAGAAGAATTCCATTTCTTAAATATTCTGCAATTCCACTTGCTGTAATTACACTTCTTGTTTTTTGTGCACCAGTAAGAGCAATTTCAACAATTAATGTTGTTTGGGTTTTTCTATTTGTAACATTATATTATTTTGCAATTACTTGTTACTGCACTCCATACACATCTTTAATCGCAGAACTTGCTCATACACAAGAAGAAAAATTACAGATTTCTACTTGTATTTCTTTGACCTTTATTGTTGGTACAGCAGTTGCATATGTTGCACCAGTAATTTGGGGCGCTTTTATGGGAATGGGAATAGAAAGAATAAATGCAATGCGTCTTACATTTGGAATAATTGCAGGAATTTCAATAATCTTTTTACTTATTCCAGTATTTACAATTAATGAAAAAGATTATGTCGATATTGTTCCAAGCAATTCAAATATGTTCAAATCACTTTTCAAAACATTCAAAAACCGTGATTTTAGAGTTTTCGTACTTCAAGATATTGTATATTGGTTTGCTCTTACACTTTTTCAAACTGGACTTGGATTTTTTGTTACACAACTTTTCAAACTCGAAGAAAGCTTTTCTTCATATATGTTTATCGGATTAACTGTAGTAAGTTTGCTTTTTTATCCTCTTGTAAATATGCTTGCAAGAAAAATTGGAAAGAAAAAATGCGTATTTATTGGTTTCATTTTGTTCTGTATAACTTTCTTGATTACAGGACTTGCAGGCACTTATCTTCCACTTCCTCCAATTGCACAAGCGATAATCGTTGTTTTAATAGGAGCGCTTCCACAAGCAATTTTTGGCATTCTTCCGCAAGCAATGGTTGCCGATATTGCTCAATGTGAAACTGTTGAAACTGGAGAAAATCGTTCAGGAATGTTCTATGCTGCTCGAACATTTTCTTTTAAGTTTGGGCAAAGCATTGCAATGCTTGCATTTACATCTCTTGCAAGAATTGGAATTGTTTATAACCAAGCCGGAGAAGTTGTAT
>CAZOTD010000097.1:0-6522 GCA_964582685.1 uncultured Treponema sp.
CTATTAATTTGGAGGTAATTATATATGATGACTAATATGCATAATTTAAGTCCATATTCATATAATGGAATTGCTTTCAATAATGCTGGCGGAAAACTTTATGTTCCTGTAAATCCTTCAAGCGTGATTTATGCTCAGTTTGATCATATTTCTGGAGTCGCAGCAAAAAGTGGTCAGCATGGTGTTTCTATTTCAAAAATCCAAATTCTCAATTCACTTATCGAAAATCTTTCAAAAATTAAAACGACAGCAAAATTAAATCCTATTGCAAAAGAAACTCAACTTTCAGATGAACAAGTTGAAATTCTTATTGACAAATATCAAAAGCAAATAAAACAAGCAATGACTCAAGCACAAAATATGCCAGCACTTTTAGGTGGAGTAAAACCTCAAGTTGGCGAATTATTTTCAATTGAAGCATAAAAATTTGAAGCGTAAAAATTCCGTACGAAAATTCCTAAAATAACTTTTGTAACAAACATATCAAGAATTTTGTTCAAGATATGTTGATGATGTTATATATATGTTCATAATTCAAGTTTTTTGATAGAATTCAAAACAAGATTTTACCAAAAAACTGGAGGATTTTTTATGAAATTTATTTCTGCAATTAACAAAAAAACAGTTAGCATCTTATTAGGAATTGGTCTTGGAGCATTAGCGTTTGCATATAATCCTCCTGTTCAAGGAGAAAACTTAGCAAGTTTTATTAATCCAAATCAAATGACAATTGGAAACTCGACTGCAGGAGGTCCTCTTTTGACAATTACGCCATCGAGCGTTTTCGTAAATCCTGCTCTTGGTTCATATCAAAATCGTATTACATTTGATTTTGGTTACACAGGAATTATTACAAGTGATCAAAGTGTTCCTTACGAGCAAGCGTTTGGAACAGGAATTCTTATTCCTACAGATTGGTGTAATATTACAACTGAAATTTTTGGAATATTTGCAGATTCTGAAAAAATGCAACTTGGAAATACACTGAATTTTAAAGGAACACTTTCAAAAGAAGTTATGGAAAATCTATCGATTGGAGTTGGAATTGGAACAGGTTACTTTTGGGGCTACAATACGGACTGGAATCTCGTGCTAGATATTGGAGCTGTTTATAAATGGGGCGAACTTGGTCCGATGAAAAATTTTAGAATCGGTGCATCTATTCTTAATCTTGGAAAAGTTTATAACAATAATTATACAATGGGAATTAAGCGCAGAAATGATGGAAGTGAATGGTCAACATTTCCAAGTTTTATGACTGTAAAAGCAGGCGCTGCTGCAGAATTTATAAACACACAAAATTTTACACTTGGACTTTCTGTTGATGTTTCAACAATGTTTTTTTCAAATATTGTGTTTGACGCTGGTGTTCAAATGAATATTTACGATATTGTGTATATCAATTCTGGCTGGCAATTTGATATACAAGCGGCTGCTATGGGTTATCAAAATTGGATTCCAACAATAGGAATTGCTTTTAAGTTCGGGCTTGATACAAGTTTTACAAATAAGAAAAATTGGAGCAAGAGTGATATGAGTGTTGCATCTGCTTGGAAACAAGTTGCAGGCGATGTAAATGCAATTTCTCTTGGAGCAGTTGTTAATCTTGGTCAACAAGATCGTAGTGCCCCAGTTATTACAATTGATCTTGATTTTGATGATGAAGATGAAGAATAATTTTTAATTGTATTGAAATGACAACTTTGTGTTATTCCAATTTGGAAAATTAATCAAAAGTTGTACTTACACCGAAGTTTTAAGTCAATTTTTTTTCTTGACTTTTTATGGGAGTAAAAATGAAAAAATCTAAAAAAATTATGTTAATAACATCAGTCGCTATGACTTTTAGCATTTTTGCATTTGGAGCAACCAGATCAAGATATTTTTCTCCAAATAATGATGGCGTAAATGATTATTTTGAAGTTCCTTTTTCGATTTCTGATGATGGCAGAATTGTTGCTTGGAAAATGGTAATTACAAATTCACGAGGAACAATCGTAAGAACAATTGGAAACAAAGTTTCACTTCCTTCAAGTTTTTCTGCAAAAGATATTGTCAAGCAAATTGGGAAAAGAAAAGAAGGCGTGATTATTCCAGAAAGTGTAAGTTGGGACGGAATGATGGACGATGGAACAATTGCTCCTGATGGTGAATACAGTTTTTATATAAGTGCAACTGATGAAGATGGAAACGAAATGAATTCACAAAAATATCAATTCATTCTTGATAACACAAAACCTTCTTGTAAAATTAACATTCCAGATGACGAAGATTTAATATTTGGCGAAGGGAAAAAATCTGTCTTCACAATTAAGCAGTCAGGTTCAAAAGAAAAACAATGGATTGGTGAAATTACAAATCGTGACGGAAAAGTTGTAAAAACTTACAGTTGGGCAAAATCTTCGCCAAACAACATTACTTGGGACGGAACTGACGACAAAGGAATGATTGTTCCAGATGGCGTTTATAATTATTCCCTTAAAGGCGAAGATAACGCCGGAAATGTAAACGACGAAATAGGAATTAAAAATATTATCTTTTCCGCAGAAAAACCTGTGACAAACATTGCAATTAACGGAACTAAATATTTTTCTATTTCAGAAAAAAGTGATATTACAAAAATTGTTCTTGACGTAGATATTCCAGTTCCTACAAGTTCAAATAAACTTGTTGATTGGCAAGTTTTAATTTTTAATCAAAATAAGCAAGTTGTGCGTACTTACAAGCCCACAAGTTCTTCAAATGTAGTTCCGATTAAAAAAATTGAATTTGATGCAATAGATGATTTTGGAAAACAAATTCCAGAAGGTGAATATTATGCACAAGTAAGTGCAAAATATCTTAACGGATACGAAACTGTTCCTATAAATACAAGTGTGTTTGTGTTTGACAAAACTTCGCCAGTTGCTTCTGTAAATGCTGAAAATTTAATTTTCAGTCCAGATGGAGATGGTCGCCTTGATATTGTAAAATTCAAACTTACAACAGACAAAAAAGGTGGCTCTCCGATTTCGAATTGGCAAGCAAAAATTGTCAATGTAAAAAATCCAGATTTATCAGTTCAGAATTATGATTTTGGTTCATTCTGTCCAGAAAGCCTAACTTGGAATGGACTTGATCAAAATGGAAAACTTGCAGCAGATGGAGAATATGAACTTGTACTTTTTGCAAGTGATATGGCTGGAAATTCAGTTACGACAAAAACTCCTCAACGATTCATATTAGACACTTCAAAAACAGAAGTGATGCTTGCCGTGGACAATTTAATTTTTTCTCCAAATGCAGATGGTATTCAAGATTCAATTATTTTTTCACCAATTGTAAA
The DNA here is from genome assembly GCA_964582685.1 of uncultured Treponema sp. Lineage (GTDB taxonomy): Bacteria > Spirochaetota > Spirochaetia > Treponematales > Treponemataceae > Treponema_D. The sequence goes on from CAZOTD010000097.1 coordinate 3,326, forward strand.
AGAAAATGTGAATGTTGAAAAATACACATTTGAAATTAAGGATGCAACAGGAAAAATTGTTTATTCAATTTCGGCAAACGGTTCTGTTCCAAGAAATATAAAGTGGAATGGAGAAGATTCAACTAAAAAAATTGTTGCCGATGGAAAATATACTGCAAATCTTTTAATTGAATCTATAAATGGTTCTCAAGCAAAAGTTGAAGTTCCAGAAGTTACAGTTGACACAGTCGCTCCTTATGTAGAATTAAGTACAGATTATACTTTGTTCAGTCCAGATGGAGATGGCAATAAAGACGAAATTGTAATTAAAACAGCAAAATGTTCGCAAGAAGATTTATGGAAAATTGAAGTCGTTGATTCAAAAGGAAAAACAGTTTATAGTCAGGATTTTAATAAATATCTTGGAACTTCTCCAAACTCGTTGTTTAATTGGAATGGTTCGGACAATAATGGAAATAAAATCTCTGACGGAACTTATCGTATTATAATAAGTTCACAAGATAAAGCTGGCAACAAGTTTTTAAAAACTTTTGAAAATGTTATTCTTGACACAAGAGCTACAAAAGTATTTGTTACAACAAAGTACGAAGGTATTTCGCCATTGTCAGAAACAGGTTTAAAATCACAGAAATTTAATGTTACACTTTCTGTTGACGACGGAATTAAAAATTGGACATTTGATGTTCTCGATAGTTTTGGAAAATCAATTTATTCAATTTCAAAAAAACAAAATAATTCTTCTGTTCCAAAGGAAATTGAATGGAATGGAATTTCAAATCAAACAAACTCGATTGCAGAAGGAATCTTTTCTGGCAGACTTTTTGTTGAATATGAAAAAGGCAATCAAATAACCGAAACTTCTTCATCGTTTATTTGTTCAGGTACAGCACCAAAACTTACAGTTTCTACAACTCCAGAATTTTTTAGTCCAGACAATGATGGAACTGATGATGACTTATTTATAAAACTTGGTGCTGAATGTTCTGGCAAAATCGCAACTTGGTCATTTGTAATTTACAATCCCGAAGAATCAGGAAAAAGTGAAAAACCTTTTTGGGAAATCAATGGTAAATCAAAGATTACAGAACAACTTACTTGGAATGGTTTAAGCAATATATCAAAAGAAAAGAACGGAAAAGCAGAACGAGTTCAATCGGCAATGGATTATCCTTGGGAATTTACAGTTACTGACAGTCTTGGACTTACATCGAAAAAACAAGGTAAGATTTCAATTGATATTCTTGTAACGAGAGAAGGTGATGTTTTGAAAATGGCTGTTCCTGCAATTATATTTAGAGCAAATGCCGCTGATTTTAAAACTGCAAATGAAGTTGCGGGAAGCAAAGTAACGCCAGAACAAGCTCAAAATAACGAGCGAGTTTTAAAACGCGTTGCAGATATTTTGAAGAAATTCCCTGATTATACAATTACAGTTGTAGGTCATGCAAATAATATTACAGGAACTGAAGAAGAAGAAATTTCAACTGCTAACGGAAATATTCCATTGATTCCACTTTCTTTAAGCCGCGCAGAATTTGTAAAATCAAAACTTAACGCTTACGGCATAGAAGAAAATCGAATGACAACAGACGGAAAGGGAGGTCGAGAAAGAATTGCCGCACTTAATGACAGAGAAAACTGGTGGAAAAATCGACGTGTTGAATTCTTGCTTCATAAATAATTAAGTAAAAAAAATGCCAAAAACTAAAATTATTTGGCGATTTTGAAATATTTTAGAAACAAAACTTTTGTGTAAGTCATATAAATTGTTCGTATAACAAATTTGTTGATGATTTACAATAAAAGGTTCATAATTAATTTGAAGTGCATATAAATCGAATAATTTTGATACCAGACATATCAAAGATAGTGCACTTCCTTGGCCGGGATAAGTTTTATCTGCGGCCTTTTTTATGTGCAAAAGTTTTTTTTGGTTAATTTAATATTGAACATATAGTTCAATATTATTAAACTAGTGATATAATTTTTTTAAGAGAAAAATAATGCTATATCGTATTATAATTTTGCCTATAGAAGCGATTGTAAGTTGGTTTTTTACATTCGTATTAAATAATATTCCTGGAGTTGGAGTTTTTGGAGCAGTTGTTGGTGTAAGTCTTATCATCAACTTTTTATCACTTCCTCTTTATAATATTGCAGATTCATTGCAAGATAAGGAACGCCAAGTTTCAAGAAAACTTGAACCTCGTGTAAAGCGAATTAAAAAAGCGTTTAAAGGCGATGAGCAATTTATGATGCTCCAAACTTATTACCGACAGAATAATTATAATCCATTGTATATTCTTAGAAGTTCACTTTCTATTCTTATAGAAATTCCTTTTTTTATTGCGGCATATCATTTTCTAAGTAACAATGATATTTTAAAAGGCGCAAGTTGGTGGATTTTTAATAATCTTGGTGCCCCAGATAAACTTATAAAAATTGGAAGTTCATCTTTTAATATGCTTCCAATCATAATGACTTTGATTAATTTTGTAAGCGGTGCAATTTATACAAAAGGTGCCACGTCAAAAGAAAAAATTCAGCTTTATGTAATGGCAATTCTTTTTCTTGTATTGCTATATAATTCTCCAAGTGGACTTGTTCTTTATTGGATTATGAACAATTTATTTTCTCTATTGAAAAATATTGTGCTGAAAACTAAAAATCCAAGCAAAGTGCTTCATATTTCTGTATGTGCGTTTTTAATTCCTTTTACATTTTATTTCATTATTCACAAAGGGATGGAAATTTGGACATTAGCTTTTTTTATTGTTTTTACTTTGTGTATTATTTTCTTGCCATTTTTAAAAAAACCGTTTTGTATTTTTATGCAAAAAATTGGTTATGACAAATTGACAGCACAACAAGCACAAATTAGATTAAAGAAACAATTTCCGATATTCTTTTGTTCATGTCTTGGACTTGCATTGCTTGCTGGATTTGTTTTGCCCTCAAGTACAATTGCTTCAAGTCCAATTGAGTTTTCATTTCTTGGAAATACGCCAAATCCTTCAACTTATGTTTGGAACACGTTTTATTTTTTTATTGGCTTTTTTGTGTTTTGGCCGTGTGTCATTTACAAAATGTTTGATATTAATGTAAAGCGATGGATTACTCCGTTGTTTTTTTGTATGTTTCTAATTTCTCTTTTGAATGCATTTGTTTTTAAATCGAATTATGGAGAACTAAATTCC
>CAZOTD010000098.1:0-6477 GCA_964582685.1 uncultured Treponema sp.
CTTCTATCATTTCTGTAAACGAACAAGTTTTGCCTGTTTACTACAAATGTCTACTTGCAAAAATTCCACCAGCAGATTTTCCTAAAGCACCACAAATTTATCCATCGAATTGGGCAATAATCAAAAAAGAAATTATTATGCCAAATCTCAAAAATTCAGTTTCGAAAAAAGGAGATGCTCATGCATTTTCAAAATCATACATTGATTGGATAAATCAAAATAAAGAAGAATAATCCATAAAAATTCAACCACGATAAAAATTAATCAAACAACCTGAAAGAATAATTTTTCGCTCGTCATCAGTCAAATCTCCAAGCGAAAGTTCAAACTCATTTACAGTTCCATCTTTTTTAATTGCATAGGCTTTTATTAAAGGCAATTTTTCTTCAATCATTTTTTTGACGTCAGGAATAAACACATAATCATCATTTGCAAAAGGAAGATTTTTATCTCCATCTTTATAAATGAATGGCAACATTCCCCAGTTGATAAGATTTGAACGATAACGTTTTGTTGCATATTCATTTGCGATATTTGCACAAGCACCAAGAACTCTTTGGCAACTTGCCGCTTGTTCTCGGGCAGAACCATCACCGGGTTTTACAGCAAAAATTGTTGAACCGATTTGAGCATTATTTGCTTTTTTACTCAATTCGTCATTGTAAGTTTTCAAAGTTTCAACTGCATTTTTAACTTCTTGTTTTACTTCATCAGTTAAATCGCGAACTGCCTTTGCTTTGCCAACATAATTTGGATCTTTACGGCTAAGAGTGAATTCTGCAAGTCCAAGCGGATTTGATCTAAATGACGAAGTTTCGCCAGACGGAATTAATTCATCTGTTGTTGTAACAGGATCGTGAATTTCGGAAACAACTTTTAAAAGCAAATCTTGCCCAAGTGATTTTTGCTGAGGCCAATCTTTAATATTTGGGCCAAACTGGATTTCAACTTCTGGATGAGCAATTCCTTTTGAATCATAAACTCGTTTTTCATAAATTGATTTTTCAAAGTAATATTTTTTTCCACTGAATTCTGAATCAAATTCTGTTGCTGCTGTAAGAAATCCTTTATTTGCAGCAGTTGCCGCAATTGAACGAGCATCCATAAGTGCAACGCTAGCGAGTTGACCGTTTTGAATTTTTGAGCCTTCTCGATTTGGAAAGTTTCTTGTTGAATGACGAATAGAAAGTGCACCGTTTGCCGGAGTATCGCCTGCACCAAAACAAGGACCACAAAACGCAGTTTTTACGATTGCACCTGCACTAATTAAAGAACTAAATGCACCGTTTTTAAGAAGTTCTTGATAAATTGGCATAGAAGCAGGATAAATATTTAATAGGAATTTTCCGTTTCCTGTATCTTTTCCTTTTAAAATATCTGCAGCCGCACAAATGTTTTCAAATCCGCCACCAGCACAACCTGCGATTACACCTTGATCAACATAAAATTTTCCATCGATAATTTTATTTTTAAGAGTAAAATCAACTTTGTCGCCAAACGAAACTTTTGCACGTTTTTCAGTTTCGCTTAAAACATCAATCAAATTTTTATTAACTTCATCGATTGTGTAAGCACACGACGGATGGAACGGGAGGGCAATCATCGGACGGATTTGGCTTAAATCAAGTTCAATTGCACCATCATAATATGCACCGTCTTGTGGATTTAATTCTTGATAATCGTTTGGACGCCCATGAATTGCGTACCATTCTTCAACTTTTGAATCTGTCTTCCAAATTGAAGAAAGACAAGTTGTTTCAGTCGTCATAACATCAACGCCAATTCTAAAATCACAAGATAAATTTGCGACGCCCGGGCCAATAAATTCCATCACTTTATTTTTTACATAACCGTTGTCAAATACCGCTTTGATAATTGCAAGAGCAACATCTTGTGGTCCAACACCTTTTATTGGCTCTCCAGTTAAATAAATTGCAACAACAGAAGGATATGCAACATCGTAGGTTTTGTTTAAAAGTTGCTTTGCAAGTTCACCACCACCTTCGCCAATCGCCATTGTTCCTAAAGCACCATAACGAGTATGACTATCGGAACCTAAAATCATATCACCACAACGGCTAAGCATTTCTCGTGCATATTGGTGAATAACTGCCTGATGAGGAGGAACATAAACGCCACCATATTTTTGCGCACAAGTCAATCCAAACATGTGGTCGTCTTCGTTGATTGTGCCTCCAACAGCGCAAAGCGAATTATGACAATTTGTCAAAACATAAGGAAGAGGAAATTTTTCAAGACCAGACGCTCTGGCTGTCTGAATAATTCCAACATAAGTTATATCATGAGAAGTAATTTTATCGAATTTAATTTTTAATTTTGAAACATCGCCAGATGTGTTATGCTTTTGCAAAATTGAATATGCTAAAGTTTTTTTTAAGCCATCACTAGGATTTGAACCTGTTTCGCTTAATTTTCCATTTACAAGATATGCGCCTTTTTCCCAAAGTTTCACTTTTAAATCTCCACAAAAAAAATCCGCCAGAAAAACTGACGAAACATATTAACATAAATACAAACTTCACTCAATAAATTTGGCAAAAACTTTATTTGGCAAAACTTACATAACAAGTTTTAAATAATTTAGTCGAACAATTTCGTCAATTATTTTTTCGATAATTTTAAATGAACCTAAAGTTAATGTCGTGCTTCTATCATATTCAGTATGAAAATATCGCCAAGTTAAAGGAATACTTTCGCGAAGAATATATTCTGGTGCAATTTTATCCGGAATGTCTTCAAGTTTTCTTTTCATTACAGATTGCTTTAAGCCGGGAATCCTTTTTAAATTGCTCATATAATTTATAACTTCATCTTTTGGAAGCATCGTAATTGCAACAGCAGGAATTCCATTTGCGATAAAACCCGCGTTATCACTAAAAGAAGCTGGCAAAACAAGATTTGGCATTGAAGAAAATTTTGAAATTAAACTTTGAGTCTGATTTACTAGCGAAAAATATTTACGCGCAAAATTTCGGTCAACTTTTGGCGGAAGTTCAATTTCGCAAATTACAGGAATATCGCCACGACCAACACAATCAAAAACAAAAATATCGCCATCATCAGAATTAAGTTCATGAAGTTTTTTTGCAAGAGAATACGCTCCTTGAAAAACAACGCCACGCCTTCCATCTTCTTCTCCATCAGTAAAAATAATACGAACATTATGAACTGAATTCATTTTTGCAATTTTTTTTGCTGCTTCTAAAAGTGCAAAAACTCCAGAACTATTATCGTTTGCGCCTGCAGTGCCTGGAACTCTATCATAATGAGCTACAAGTGTTTTTAATTTATAGCGGAAATCATAACAATGATTTGCAAAATCAACATAAATATGATTTTTTCCTTCAATTGTGAGCACGCTGGATTTTATTCCAGAAATTAAAAGTCGCTTTTGAATAAATTCTGTTCTATTGCAATCAAGTTGCAAAAAATCAGAAAAATCAGGAGGAAAAATCACGATAAATTATCTGCCTTTAATTTTTTTGTTAAAAAATAATTTATTGAATGGACAACGACTGCACTTAAAAATACTAGAGTAAAAACAATTGTAAGCCAAGCAACGACTGGCCAATAACTTATATTTTCTAAAGATTCACAAGATTTTATCATATAATTTTTGCTAAAAAGAACTAATTCTTGCATAAGATAAAATTCAAGACTAAGTTTGCCAAGCAATGTATAAAATTTATTTTGAACATAAAATTTTTGCATTAACATTACAACAAACACACAAGCAATAATTGCTTCTATATTTTGAATAAGATATGTTATGGCTTTTTTCTTCGTTCCAAGTTCGCCACTAAATTCTGTCCAATAACCAAATTTTCTAGTTGCAATATTTCCACATTGAACAGAAACAACAACGAGAATAGCAATTAATACAAATTTAACCCAATAATTTTTTTTGCACCATTGCACAAAAGATTGTTCTTTAATTGCAAAAAGAATTCCAAGCGGAAAACAAATTGTTGCGTTGACCCACCATTCACCTTCAAAAAGAAGTGCTGCAGGGCGTTGCCACCAAGGGCAATTAAATAAAGCACCTCGAACTTTCCACCAATCAGGCTTGCCAATCCACCAAGGAAAATGTCCGTTAATAACAAAAATTGTACCTTGCAACAGAACAATAATCGTAAGAATTAAAACTCCATATTTTCTTGCTTTTTCATTTTTATAAATAAAATAAAACGCAAAGTACATAATTATAATTACATAAACATACCAACTTTGTGAATTTATCAAAGTCAGCCCCGTAAGTTTACAAATCCATTCACTTACAGAAAAGTTCGGTTTTGTAATCAAATAATAAATAGCATAAATTGCAACCATAACATAATAAGAAATTACAATTGGAAGAATACGGCGTTTTATAAAACCATTAAGATAATCTTTTTTTGTCGAAAAACTTTTATAAAGTCCAAATCCGCTTGTAAAAAAGAAAATTCCTACAAACACAAATCCAAGAGATTCAAAAAAAGGAATTACATTAAGTTTTTCAAGTCCAGCAGAACGAACATTTAAATTTTGATAAATCGAAACTTGCGAAATATGATGACACAGAACACATAATGCCATAACACCTTTTAGATTTGTCATCGCTTCAAGAGAAAATGCGCCGTCATTCAAGTTGCCTTTTGACGCTTTTTTACTTGTAACAATAAATGAAACAATAAGAAGAGTGTAAATCACATAAGAAATAACATTAAGATTCTTTGATAAACTTGAAATTAGCAATGCCGATTGGTTCATAAATAATTCCTTTTGATGTTAATTGATGTTAAAAAATAGCAAAAAAAACGGACTTCAATAGAAGTCCGTTTTTGATAACAAAAAATTAATTAGCAGTTTTCTGCAAAATATTTAATTGTGCGAACCATTTGAGATGTATAAGAATTTTCGTTATCGTACCAAGATACAACTTCAACTTGATATGTATCATCATCAATTTTTGAAACCATAGTCTGTGTTGCATCAAAAAGTGAACCGTATTTCATACCGATGATATCTGAAGAAACGATTTCGTCTTCGTTATATCCAAAAGATTCTGTTGCAGCAGCTTTCATTGCAGCATTGATTGCTTCTTTTGTAATGTCTTTGCCTTTTACTACAGCAAAAAGAAGAGTTGTAGAACCTGTAGGAGTAGGAACACGCTGTGCTGAACCAATTAATTTTCCATTTAATTCTGGAATTACAAGTCCAATAGCTTTTGCAGCACCTGTTGAGTTTGGAACAATGTTTTGTGCACCTGCACGAGAACGACGAAGATCGCCTTTGCGCTGTGGACCATCGAGAATCATCTGATCTCCAGTATAAGCGTGAATTGTAGACATAATTCCACTCTGAATAGGAGCAAAATCATTTAATGCTTTTGCCATTGGAGCCAAACAGTTTGTAGTACAAGAAGCAGCAGAAATGATATTATCATTCTTTGTAAGAGTTTTGTGGTTTACATTGTAAACAATTGTAGGAATGTCATTGCCAGCAGGAGCAGAAATTACAACTTTCTTAGCACCAGCATCAATATGAGCTTGACTCTTAGCTTTTGAAACATAGAAACCTGTACATTCAAGAACTACATCTACACCAATTTGTCCCCAAGGAAGATTTGCTGCATTGGCTTCTTTGTAAATAGTGATTTTTTTACCATCAACAACGATAGCACCTGGTTCTTTTACTGTTTTTCCATCATCAGCAAGAACATCATCGATATGAGAAACTGTGTGTTTTCCCTCACCGATATGACCCATAAATCCACCTTGAGCAGTATCATACTTCAAAAGGTGAGCAAGCATTTTTGGGCTTGTCAAATCGTTGATTGCAACAACTTCGTATCCATCAGCTTCGAACATCTGACGGAAAGCCAAACGACCAATACGGCCAAAACCATTAATAGCAACTTTAACTGCCATGTTACTTCTCCTAAGATTTATTTAAGAATTTAAATTAATTGTAGTTTTAAAAGTCTAAAAAGTCAATAAAAACTTAGTCCTTATTTGTTGCTTATCTCTAGTAAAGTAAATTGTCATCAATTGAAATTACATAGAAAAGTCCGACATTCTAGCTTTAAGGGTTTCGCGTTAAGCCATTGTAGCCAGGATTTCCGCGAGTCTTTAAATTAGTTGCATTTTGAGAGGGATTAGACACATCGGCAGACTCGGTTGTCATTTGATCGAAAGTGGTGTAATAACTCCATCCTTCTGTGTTTTCAAATGTTATAGTGTTTAATGTAGTGCAGCCATCAAATGTCATGTAGCCTATGGACATTACAGTTGAAGGTATTGTAATGCTTTTAAGTGCGGAACACTGTTCAAATGCATTGTCGCCTATGCTTGTTACGCTAGTAGGTATTGCAATGCTTTCGAGTGCGGAACAGAAATAAAATGTATTGTCGCCTATGCTTGTTACGCCAGCAGGTATTGCAATGCTTTTGAGTGCTTCACAGAAATAAAATGCACT
>CAZOTD010000099.1:0-6331 GCA_964582685.1 uncultured Treponema sp.
TAATTGGTATTTTCTTTTTTATTTTGGCTTGTCAAAAAATAATCTGCCAAAGGGATAATGTCTTCTTCCCGACTTTGCAACGATGGAATTCTAATTACGAACTCGGCAATTCTCCAATAAAGATCTTCTCTAAAAAGTTTTTCTTTAACCATTTGTTTAAGATTTGCATTAGTTGCAAAAATAAATCTAGCGTCAGTTTTTTCTTCGAGTTCACTTCCAACTTTTCTAAAACAACCATCATCTAATGTATGCAAAAGTTTTGTTTGGCAAGAAAGTGGCATTTCACCAATTTCGTCAAGAAAAATTGTTCCATGTTCAGCAAGAGGAATAAGTCCTTTTTTATCACGTGCATCTGTGTAAGCACCTCTTACAGTTCCAAAAAGAGTTGATTCGATAAGTTCCTTTGGCATTGCAGCAACATTCACGCTTATGTATTTTTCATTTTTTCTAGGACTTATTTCGTGAAGAATTTTTGCAAGCATTGATTTTCCTGTTCCACTTTCACCTTGAAATAAAATTTTGCAATTTTTTTCTGAAACAAAAAAAAGTTCTTGTTTTACTTTTGCAATTTGTGGCGAGGTTCCAACAATAGTAGCAAAACCAGGATGTAATTTGATTATTTGTTCAACTGAAGAATCAATGCCAAAATTTTTTGCTGAATTTGATTTAGATTTACATTTAAAATTTGACGCAACTTTTACACTTAAAGGTTGTCGAGTTAAAAGATAATTTGCAAAAGATGAATGTTCAAAACATTCAGTGCGGAACATTTCTGAAGTTGACTCAAAAATCAAAGTATCATCTTCAATCGAGCAAGATTCCGCTCCAGGCTTAAAAATAAATTGATTTTCTTCGTCCATTGCATAATGTGCAATCGCTTTTAATTCGGGATTTTCATACAATAATGCAAGTTTGTTTTTCACTTTTTTTAATCTACACTTTTAATTATCGTTTGAATAATTTGTACCAGACTAATAAAAGTTTATAATACATATATGGGAAAATCAAGAAAACTTTTATCGGATTTCTGAAAATTTCAATCCAAATCTCGTGCCCTTTTTCAAAAGTTTCTTTTTTAATTCGCTTTGTTCGTTCAGAAAAAAATCCAAATGCGTCTTTGTAATAAACAAAAATGCTATTTGAAAATCTGTTACGTCTATTAAACGCCCAGCAATTTTTTTCTTTAATTCCATCAGAAACTAAAACCATTGATGGCGATGATTTATAAATTGCTTGAACAATATCATCTTCTATTAATTTTGGATAATAGCCGACATATTTTCCGACAATATTTAAGTTTGGAAAAGTTTTTCTAATATTCAATTGAACTTTTTGCAAAACTTTTTTGTGTCCACCAAGCAAGTAAAGCGATTTTAAATGATTATCAAGAATTGTTAAAAAGTCAATTACAGTTGTAAATGGATTATATCTTACAAGAGTTTTTTTATGTAAAAACATAGCACCTTTTAAGATGCTTTTGGAAATTGGAAGAATAAGATCAGCATTTTGAACACATTCAGCAAAATTATTGTTTCCGCGAGCTTTTATAAGACCCCAAATTGAAAGAAATACAATCTGTTTTGAACCAGGTTTTGCAAGCAATTCTAAAATTACATTTTCTAAATCTTCTGGATTACATACATCAACGGGAACATCTAAAATTTTTATTCTTTCAATTGCCATTTTTTATACTCCAATACTGTAGTTTGCAAAGCCGCCATTCCATAAAGGCTTGCAGTTTCACAACGCAAAATATTCACATCAAAATGAACTGTACTAAAACCAGCGTCTTTTAACAAGTTAATTTCAGAAGGACTAATTCCACCTTCGCAACCGACAGCGACAACAGCAAATCCAATTTCTTTTTGGCATGCACAATCACTTACCGCTTGATGAATTGTAACAGAATTTTGATTTCGTTCATATAGCGCAATTTTTATGCAAGCTTTATTTTGTTTTTGAATTTCTTCTTCTTTTTTGCAAACTAATTTTATTGCATCTTTAAGAGAATGAGGTTCAAAAATTTCAGTTTGAATTGGCGAGCCACTTTGTTGTCGCGCTTCTCGAATAATTTTTTCAAGGCGTTCAGATTTTTTTTCAAAAATATTTTCAGAACCTTTTTGCAAAAATTCACTGAAAACTGGAAGAATTTTTTTAGTTCCATTTTCTGTCGCTTGTCTTACAATTAATTCCATTTTTTGAGGTTTGGGAACAAATTGCAAAAGCCAAAATTCAATTTTAGAAGATGAATTTTCGGTTTGCAAATTTTCTTGAGAATTGCAAATTTGAAGTGTAATCTTTTTTTTGTTATCATCTATTGCACAAAGCGTTGTATCAAATGTTTTGTCTTTAAAAACAACTTTTACAAAATCGCCAATATTTAATCGTAAAATCTGGCGAATGTATTTATAATCTTTTGCAAAAAGATAAATCATTCCTTTTGAGTCAGGTTCTTTGTCAATTACAAACTGTCGCATTAATTATTTGTAGTTTGTTGAGCGTTTTCTTGTTGCTCGGCTTGTTCTTGAAGTTCTTTAAGACTTTTTGTCGAAGAAACCAGTTTCTTAAAATCGGAAGATTTAATAAGATTAATTGCTTCTACAAGTTGAACATCATAATCCAAATCATAAATAGGTGCTTTTTTTGTGCGTTGCGTTTCAACACGAATAAGACGACGCAAAAGACGCAAATCGAGAGGATATTCATTTTTTAAAACATTTGCATAATCTGAAATATTTTGTTCTGTCATATTCGGATGAGATTCAACATATTTTTCGATTGTACGCTCTTCTGTAAGTTTTATAAAAATTTGAGTTTCTTCATCGGAATATTCGCCAGCCTTAACTTCTTTATCTGGAGGAATTCCAATTTTATCAATATTGCAATCCGTTGGAGAATAATATCGAGCCACCGTAAGTTTTATTCCATCGTTTGTTCCATCTTGTTCTACAAGCGGAACTACTTGCTGAACAGAACCTTTGCCATAAGTTCTCTCTCCAACAAGATATGCAACATGATAATCTTTAAGTGCACCAGCAAGAATTTCTGATGCACTTGCAGAACCTTTGTTGATTAAAACAACAATTGGAGTTCCTTTTTTTATGATTGTTGCAGATTTTGTTGCACTAAACGATTTGTTTTCTGTTGCAATGCGACTTTTTGTAGATACTATTACGCCTGAATCAATAAATTTATCTGCAACTTTAACTGCACTATCTAAAAGCCCACCAGGATTATTTCTAAGATCAATGATAAGACCTTGATAACCTCCTTCGTCTTCAAAAGACTTTATAGCTTTTTCCACGCCAGGAGCAGTTTCTGGAGTAAACTGAATAAGACGCATATAACCAATTTGTCCGATTTTAGAATATTCAATAGTTGGAACTTGAATAAGTTCACGAACAAGATTTCGCTTGAATGTTACAGATTTTCCTCTAAGAATTGTAACTTCGACAGATTCTCCTTTAGGTCCTCTCAATCTTGACAAAACATCTTCCATGCTCATAGGAGGAGTTGGCTCTCCGTTAATTTCTATAATTTTATCGCCAGCTTGAATTCCAGCTTTAAAACCTGGAGAATTTTCAATTGGAGAAACAACATCGACATACGCTGGATTTTCTGGAGTCGATTTATTATTTTTAGAAATTGAAAGTCCAACTCCAAAAAAGTTTCCGCTTGTAGTATCAGTCAAACTACGCATATCTTGAACATCAAGATAAACAGTATACGGATCTCCAAGAGATTCCATCATTCCTTTTAATGCACCTTCGTAAAGAGTTTTTGAATCAACTTCTTCTACATAAAATTGCTGAACATAATTGTAAATTGAAAGGAAATTTTTAAGATATTCATCAGATGTTCCTCCCTGTCTTTGAATTTGTGCACAACTAGATGTTGACATAAATCCAAAAATCATAATAAGAAGAGAAATAACTTTCGATTTAAAAATTCTTAATTTCATAATACGCAAAAAAACCTCGCTATAATTTCAATAATATAACACATACATTTTAGTTCAAAAATATTGCGTTATCAATAGAAACAAATAAAACGCAAATATGTTTCTTTTGCTTTGATTAAACATAATTTTGCCAACACAAATTTGTTCAACAATTTCTTCAACAAAACGCATAAACTTGTTTCGTTATTGTAGAAAAATTTGATTTTGTGTTATAATTCCGACTATGCAAATTATTCCAGTTGCCAGCGGAAAAGGCGGAGTCGGCAAAAGTCTTTTATCTGCCAATCTCGCAATTGCTCTTGGACAGAGCGGAAAAAAAGTTGTTTTAGCAGATCTCGATCTTGGGGCTTCAAACCTTCATCTTGTTCTTGGCGTTCAAGCACCTAAACAAGGGCTTGGAACTTGGCTTACGGGAAATGGAAATTTTGACGACCTCTTTATAAAAACTGATTATCCAAACCTTTATTTTATTGCTGGCGATTCTGAGATTCCAGGTCTTTCAACATTAAAAGCGCCACAAAAAAATAAACTTATCAAAGCATTTAAAAATATTGATGCAGATTATTTAGTAATTGATTTAGGTGCAGGAACTCATCAAATTATTCTTGATTTATTTCTTCTTTCGCCACAGGGAATTGTTGTTTCAGCGCCAACAGTAACTGCAACTTTAAACGGATACTTGTTTCTCAAAAATGCAGTTTTTAGACTTATGCATTCAACATTTAAACCTTCAACTGACGCAGCAAAAATGCTTACAAAACTAAAACAAGATTCCACAACGCTTCAAAAACTTTACATTCCAAAACTAATAGAAGAAATTGAAAAAGTTGATCCTATCAGTGCTGCAAAATTTGAAAACAATTTAAAAATATTTAGGCCTCGTCTTGTAATGAATATGATTGACGATCCAAAAGACGCAGATCGTGCTGGTCGAATAAGAACTTCGTGCAACCAATATCTTGGACTTGATATTGAACATCTTGGCGTTCTTTACCGAGATTCCCTTGAAGACAAAGCTCTAGCAAGTCGCTTACCAATAATTATTTACAAACCGCAAAGTATTTTATCACAAGCGATTTATAGAATTGCAGAAAAAATTCTTACATCAGAAACATTAAATTTTGGCGATGAATTTACGCCGACTTATGATGCAACTTCTGATTCATTTGATACAGCACAAGAAGAAGCGGCAGAAGATTTTGAACTTAAAATGAGTGGCATTCAAGATTTACTAGGTTCTGGAGCGCTTACAACTGGCGAATTAATCGAAACTATCAAAACACAACAATACGAAATTACACAAATCAGAAAAGAAAATACAATGCTTAAAGCAAAACTTGTAAAAGCAGCACAGCAAGGATTTAAAATATGAATTCATTTCTTTACTTAAATTATCCATCTTGGATTCACCCAGAAATTATTCCTGGTGTAAGTTTTTTGCGCTGGTATGGTTTGATGTATGTTTTTGCATTTGGATTTGCATATTTTATTTTGACAAAATTATTAAAAGAAGGTTTTCTTGATCTTCCAAAACAAAAAGCAACAGAAGATGAAGTTGTAAGTTTTATAGCAACAGGAATTATTTTTCTTTTGATTGGTGCAAGAATTTTTGCTTGCCTTGTTTATAATCCTGACGGAAAATATTTAAAAGCGCCTTGGCTTATTTTTTGGCCATTTGACAGATTTGGAAAAGGAATGAAATTTACAGGTCTTGCGGGAATGTCTTACCATGGCGGATTCATCGGCGGTTTTCTTGGAATAATATTATGGTGCAAAACACACAAAAAGCCTGTAATGCAATGGATGGACGCAATTGCAATTGCAATTCCTTGCGGATATACTTTTGGGCGCTTAGGAAATTTTCTTAACGGAGAACTTTATGGCAGAATAACAACAATGCCTTGGGGAATGGTATTTCCACAAGCAGAACGTTTTGATGCATCAATTCCTTGGGTAAAAGAATTTGCACAAAAAATTGGAATGAAAATTCCCACTTCTGGAATTATAAATCTTCCTCGCCATCCAAGTCAGTTATACGAAGCATTCTTTGAAGGAATTTTTCTTTTTGTCATTATGTGGTGTTTAAGAAAGAAAAAACCTTTTCAAGGATTTTTCAGTGCATTTTATATTGCTGGCTACGGAGTTGTAAGATTTATAATTGAATACTTTCGTATGCCAGATGAAGATATGGGATTCAAACTTGGAAATAAATCAGCCGACATTTACACAAATGTTTCGCTTTTGAATATTTCGACTGGCCAGATTTTATGTTTTGGAATGATTTTACTTGGACTTGCAATTGGAATAATTTGTTATAATAAATCTAAAAAACAAAATAAAGGAAGAAGAGATCATGGAGATTTTGACGAA
>CAZOTD010000100.1:0-6298 GCA_964582685.1 uncultured Treponema sp.
TGTAACAAGATTGTAATGTGATTTAGTATTTGTTATAATATTTATCTATGAATATTAATTCGGTTGAAGGCGAAAAAATTAGTGTTCGTGGCGCTCGTGAACATAACTTAAAAAATGTTGATCTTGATATTCCACGCAATAAACTTGTTGTTATTTCGGGACTTTCTGGTTCAGGGAAATCAAGTCTTGCATTTGATACTCTTTTTGCAGAAGGGCAGCGACGTTATGTCGAAAGTCTTTCTTCGTATGCGCGCCAATTTTTAGGAACAATGGATAAGCCTGATGTCGATTTAATTGAAGGTCTTTCGCCTGCAATTTCCATTGAACAAAAAACAACGCACAAAAATCCTCGTTCGACAGTCGGAACTGTAACTGAAATTTATGATTATTATCGTCTACTTTTTGCAAGAATAGGAACTGCGCATTGTCCAAATTGTGGCAGAGAAATTCATGAGCAATCTGTTGATCAAATTATCGATTCGATTTTAAGTTGGCACGAAGGTACAAAAATTCAAATTCTTGCGCCTGTTATTCGTGGAAAAAAAGGTGAACATTTAAAAGTTTTTGAAGACGCAAAAAAATCTGGTTTTGCTCGTGCTAGAGTTGATGGAGTCATGACAGATCTCGATGATTCAATAAAACTCGATAAACAAAAAAAACATACAATTGAACTTGTAATTGACCGAATTGTTTTAAAAAATGATATCAGAAAACGACTTGCCGATTCTATTGAAACTGCTTTAAATAGCGCAAACGGTCTTATTACTGTAGTAAGAAGAATTAATAAAGATGAACTCGGTTTTGACGAAGTTGTTGCAGAAATTGCAAAAAAAGGAACAACGCTCGATACTTCAAAAGATTACATTGAACAAGAAATTATGTTCAGCCAAAAAAATGCTTGTCCAGAATGTGGAATTTCGATTCCTGAACTTCAACCTAGACTTTTTTCTTTTAATAATCCTTTTGGTGCTTGCCCAGAATGTACGGGGCTTGGTGAAAAAATGGAATTCGATATTGATTTAATGATTCCAGATAAATCAAAATCTTACAACGAACATGCAATTCTTCCGTATAATCCAACTTCTGCTTGGAACAATGCTCGTTTTGAAGCACTTGCCAAAGCGTATGATTTTTCTCTTGATACACCATTTGAAAAACTTTCAAAAAAACAACGAGATGCAATTTTATTTGGCAGTGATAAACCTCTTCATTGGATTTATTATAAGCAAAGTGGAACAGGAATGTCTGAATACAATGAACCGTTCCCAGGAATTTTGCAAGATATGAATAGACGCTACATTGAAGCTTGGGGCGACAATATGAAACAATCTCTTGAAAAATATATGTCGCATCGAGAATGTTCTTGTTGTCATGGAAAAAAACTTCGCCCAGAAGCACTTGGCGTTACTGTTGGCAAAAAAAATATTATGGAACTTTGTGAACTTAGTGTTCTTGAATCGATTGATTTTTTTGAAAAAACACAATTTACAAAAACACAACAAGAAATTGCATCTCAAGTTCTAAAAGAAATAAATTCGCGGTTGCGATTTTTAAAAAATGTTGGACTTGATTATCTTACATTAGAACGTTCTGCTTCAACTTTATCAGGTGGCGAAGCCCAACGAATAAGACTTGCAACTCAAATCGGATCTGCATTAACTGGCGTAATGTACATTCTCGATGAACCGTCGATTGGACTTCATCAACGCGATAATCAGCGACTTATCGATACACTTACATATTTAAAAAATCTTGGCAACTCTGTAATTGTTGTTGAACACGATGAACAAACTTTGCGTACAGCCGATTGGATTGTCGATATTGGACCAGGAGCAGGCGTTCATGGTGGAAAAATTGTTGCATCTGGAACTTTAGCGCAAGTGATGAATGTAAAAGAAAGTATTACAGGTCAATATCTTTCAGGCAAAATTAAAATGGATATTCCTCTCAAGCGTAGAACTGGAAATGGAAATTTTTTAAAACTTTTAGGTGCAAAAGAACATAATCTAAAAAATATTTCAATTCAAATTCCGCTTGGAACTTTAACTTGTATTACAGGCGTTTCGGGTTCTGGAAAATCAACTTTGTTGAGTGATGTTTTGTATCCTGCTGTCAGCAATAAATTGATGCGGACAAATTACGCAACTGGAAATTTTGAAAAATTAGATGGTATTAATAATCTTGATAAGGTAATTAATATTGATCAAAGTCCTATCGGAAGAACGCCTCGTTCAAACCCTGCAACTTATGTTGGAGTTTT
This sequence comes from uncultured Treponema sp., assembly GCA_964582685.1. GTDB lineage: Bacteria > Spirochaetota > Spirochaetia > Treponematales > Treponemataceae > Treponema_D. The sequence goes on from CAZOTD010000100.1 coordinate 2,261, forward strand.
TGATGAGATTCGAGATCTTTTTGCTTCTCTTCCTGAAGCAAAGGCAAGAGGCTACTTAAAAGGAAGATTTAGTTTTAATGTGAAAGGTGGACGTTGCGAAAATTGTCAAGGCGCTGGAACTATTACAATTGAAATGAATTTTCTTCCTGATGTTTTTATTCAATGTGATGTATGCAACGGTAAACGGTTTAATAAAGAAACTCTTGAAGTTTTGTATAAAGGAAAAAGTATTACCGATGTTCTTGACATGACAATTGAAGAAGCCTGCGATTTTTTTTCCCATATTCCGCATATTGCACGAAAACTTGGAATGTTAAAATCTGTCGGTTTGGGATATATTCAACTTGGACAATCGGCTTTAACTCTTTCTGGTGGCGAAGCACAACGTGTTAAACTTGCAAATGAACTTGCTCGAGTTTCAACTGGGAAAACTTTGTACATTCTTGATGAACCGACGACGGGACTTCATTTTGCAGATGTAAAACAACTTATGAATGTGTTACAACGACTTGTTGATCAAGGAAATACGGTTGTTATGATAGAACATAATCTTGATGTAATCTGTCAAGCAGATTATTTAATTGATCTTGGTCCAGAAGGTGGTTTTCGTGGCGGAACAATTGTTGCAACAGGAACGCCTGAAGAAGTTTCAAAAATTCCAGAATCATTTACAGGTCAATTTGTAAAAGGAATGCTTAAAAACAAAAATTAATATGAAATTGCATTTGACTAAAAAAATAAAATTTTCACTTTTAAGAGCAAAGACAATTTTGATTGTATTTTGTTTTTTACTTTTGTGTTCAAATGCATTTTGTGCTGATAATCAACAAGAGTCTGAGGAAAAAACGATAATTACGATTCTTAATTCACTCAAAACTCGTAATGAAAAAAATCAAGACACAGGTGAAGATTTAATTGTTTTTGAAGGTTCTGTAAAAATTTCTGTAGAGAAGGGCGAAACAAAAACTGTAATTAGTGCCGATGAAATTACTTATAACCGCAAACACGAAATGTTGTACGCCGTTGGAAATGTTGAACTTGAACAAAAAGACAAAAGCGGTTCTGTTTCAAGTATAACTGCATCTAATGTTCTTTTTAATACTTCTTCTCTTGAAGGAATTTTTGATGACGGGCGAATTGTTCAAGAAGATACAAATGCACTTAATATGCCAACTGGTTCAACTTTAGTTGTTGGTTCTGATATTTTTGCAAGAAATAATTCGGGTACAATTGCTTTTAAAAAAGCGGAATTAACTTTTTGTAATGACAAACATCCACACTGGAAAATAAAAGCGTCAAGAATTTGGCTTTTACCTGGAAATGAGTTTGCTTTTTTTAATGCCGTTTTGTTTCTTGATAATATTCCAGTTTTATATTTGCCAGCATTTTATTATCCAAAAGATGAATTAATCTTTAATCCTGTATTTGGATATAAAAATCGGCTTGGCTTTTTTATTCAGACAACAACATATCTTTACGGTAGAAAACCACTTGAGCCAACTGAAACAACTTCTTCGACTAACGGTGATGATGATGTGGCAAAATATTTTAATTTTATAAAACCGACAAAATTGATGAATCAAGAATTGCAAGGAATTGTTCTTCATAATCTTGATACAGTGTACACTGGCGATACAAGTAATTACTTAAAGTTTATGGGAGATTGGTATTCAAATCTTGGTTTTGGAGTTGGACTTGACGGAAAATTCAAACCAACAAAAATATTTACAACTCTTGAAGGAAATGTTTTTTTAGGCTTTGGAAATTCAATTTATCAATCTACCTTAAATCCGAGTATTTATTTGCCTTATGATGCTTCTGGAAACAAAAATTATCAAACTTCTGATTTCCTTGGTGTGAAAATTCCTTTTAGATATAAAGCAGGATTTAAAATTGGAATTAGTCAGCCTTTTAATCTTACTCTTTCAATGCCAATTTTTTCTGATCCATTGTTTAATTATGATTACGGCGATAGAAGTGAAAGCATGGATTGGTTTTCATATCTTTTAAATAATCCTTTGGCGGAAAATTCTTCAATTACAGAGGAACAAAAACGCGATGCAGCAGAAGTTACATCGTTTTCTTGGGATTTAAACGGAAGTTATTCTGTTCCACTTCCTGATGTCATAAAACCTTATATTGAAACTATTTCGATTTCTTCATTTAATTCGTCTGTTTCGTTTGCTTCAAAAACAAAAAGCGACAATTTAAATCCTTTAAGTCAAGATTCTAATAAATTTTTCTTTCCGTCACTTGTAACTCCAATTAAACTTAGCGGTTCAATTTCTGGGACAATTTTTTCTACAAATAAGCGGACGACTTCAAGTTCATCAAAAAAAGCAACATTTCCAGTTGATTTAATTAAACCACTTGAAATTACTTCTAATAGTGAAGCACAAGAAAAGCAAAAACAAGAATCTAACATAAACGAAGAAGTACAACAAAATCAAACATTGAAAGATACAACAACTTTTGATTTTGAACGTGATGGTCTTGGAAAACTTGATTTTTCAAACCCGACAAATTTAATTCAAAATAAAGAGTTAAATGTCAACATAAATTATTCGATTAACCCGGATTTTGGAACACAGTTTTCTTATTCGCCAGTTCCATTAAATACTGGCGGTGATTTTGATTGGAATCAAATTCAATCTTCATATATTTATGTAAAAGTTCCGGTTAGCATTACTGATACACTTTCTTGGAAAAATGATTTTATTTCGATGAGTAATACATTGAATTTTTCTCCATCGTATCAAACTCATCCTTATCTTTCTACTGATGTTGCATCTGGTGGTTATACAACGGATAATATTAATTCGATTAAAAAAACTGATTATACATCAAGCATTTTTGAAATTACAAATTCAAATAGAATTTCGATTAAGCCTTTTGCATATTATTCGATTTTTAAAAATTCTGGAATTAGTTATAATACTGCAATTAAATTTTTTAGAACAAAATTTATTGGTGATGCTGAAAATCCTGAATGGGATAAACTTACAGTTGATTTTGATGATCCTGATTCCATTACAACTCATTCTCTTGATTTTTCTTTAAGTGCTTCGGAATTGGGTGGAGATTTTTCTCAAAGTTTGATTATTACTTCAACTTTGCCTCCGCAGATTGCAAAATATTACGGAACGCTTAGATTTGATTTTCCTTATGTGACTCTTACTGGCGAAGCTGGCGTAAGACAAAAAAGCAAAGACGATAAAACTTGGACTAAAGAGCAAATTAAGCAAGGTCTTACAATTTCACTTTTTGAAAATAAAATGAAATTTTCGCAATCATTCAATTATGATGCAGAAAACAATCGACCAGATGCTTTAAAATTTTCTCTTTCTTGGGAAGGGCTGCAATTAGCTTACACAATGCAACATTCTCAAACTTATGATTTTAATCAAGGTTGGATTTCGAAAAATGAAGAAAAATTTGTCCCATACAGTGCAAGCATTGCATATTCAACTTCGTCAAAAAATTTTAGATTTTGGAAAAATCGAATTAGTATTGCGCCGACACTATCGACAAGTCTTGTTGTAGATTTTGTTCGACCAACAAATTCATATTTTATTTTTTCTCCAGGAATTTCTTTTAGGGTAAATGAATTTTTAGACTTTTCATTTAGTACAACTTCACGAAATGATGTTCTTTATAGATATGTTCAAACTGCTTTAGGTTATCCAGGTCGTCTTCCTGGAGAAGAAAATATTTTTCGAGATTTATTAAACGGTTTTAGGTTTGATGATGAAAATATTAGAAAATCAAGCGGTTTTAAATTAAAATCTCTTAATTTTACTATTACGCATGACTTGCATGACTGGGATTTAAAATGTGATTTTAAGATTGAGCCACGTCTTATTACAAGCCCAAGTGGAATGCGATCATATGACTTTAGCCCATATTTTTCAATTTCGGTTATTTGGCGTCCAATGGAAAGCATAAAGACTGAAGTCCTTGATGAATATGGAACTTGGCAATTAAATTAAATATTTTAATCGCAACTAGACTAAATAAAAAAAAATAGCCGTTGAAAAA
>CAZOTD010000101.1:0-6286 GCA_964582685.1 uncultured Treponema sp.
AGCATAAAGACTCCGTTTAATTAGAGATAAAACATCTTTCTCCTGCAAGATTGCAACGCAAACTCTCAAAGATAAAAATTTTGGTGGAACTTTAAGCAAAATTTTTATTACTCCAATTATAACATACTATCGGAAAAAAAGGAAAAAAAATTAGTAAGAAAGTTTCCTAAAAATTATAAAAAAGCACTTGTAAAAATCTAACTTTATTTGTTCAGCTTTTACAAGTGCATTTTAAATACATTTTAAACGAACGTTTAAAAGCGACCGCTAAAATAGCGCAGTCGCTTTTAACTTCAAGTTCGTTGCACGAACTTGAAGTTAACTGTGCGCTTTCGTGCACAAAATGTTTTTAATCAAGTTCTATTTAAATGTGTTAATTATGAGAAAGATTAGAAAGCGAAATCAATTCTGGCGATGTTGTAGCATTTTCTGCCACCGCATAATTTTCAAGAGCATTTTTTTGTGCAGGAGTAAGTTTTGTAGGAATTTGAATCATAAGTTTTATATACAAATCGCCTTTTCTGCCATTTGTAGCAGAAACGCCTTCGCCTTTTATACGAATAAGTTTACCATTTTGAGTTCCACTTGGAATTTTGACATCAATTGATTTATCATTCAAAGATTTGATTGTAATTGTTGCACCAAGTGAAGCTTGAGAAATCGAAATTGGAACAGCACAATACAAATCGTAACCATCTCTTTCAAAATATTTATGTTCTCTAATATGCAAAACAACAATTAAATCACCACTTGGACCACCATTTTTGCCGGCGTTACCTTGATGTGGAATTACAATTCTTTTGCCTTCATCAACACCAGCTGGAATTGTAAGAGTTACACGACTTGATTTTTGTTCAACTCCAGTTCCTCGACATAATTTACAAGGCTTATCAATAGTTTTTCCTGTTCCGTTACAAGTTGAACAAGTTTGCTGAACTGTAAAAAATCCAGCACTGCGACCAACTTGACCCATTCCGTTACAAGTTGGGCAAGTTTTTTTAGTTCCTCCTGGAGCACAACCAGAACCACCACAAGAAGAACAAGCAACTTCGTGGCTAAATCGAACATCAACTTTTGTTCCGTAAACAGCATCTTTAAAATCAATTTCAAGGTCATATCTTAAAGAAGCACCTTGACCTGACTCGTTTGAATGGCTATTAAATCCTCTTGAATGACCTCCACCGCCAAAAAGATTTTCAAAAATGTCACTAAATCCTCCGCCAAACAAATCGCTAAAATCTGTAAATGCATGAGAATAACCACTAGAGGCACCAGCACCACCCATTCCTTCAAGTCCAGCAAAACCATATTGATCATAAATAGGACGTTTTTTATCATCAGAAAGAACTTCGTAAGCTTCTGTAGCTTCTTTGAATTTTGCTTCTGCGTCTTTATCTCCAGGGTTTCTGTCTGGATGATATTTTATAGCAAGTTTTCTGTATCCTTTTTTAATGTCATCAAGTGAAGCACCTTTTTCTACTCCAAGTACTTCGTAGTAATCGCGTTTTGCCATATTTCCCTTTTTTGTTATACGATTTTTTTTTAGTTTTAAAACGAACCGACAGTCTATAGACCGTCGGTTCGTTTTAAAGTTTTTCTAATTAATTGTCGTGAACTTCGTAGTCTACATCTTCTGCTGAACCTTTGTCAAAGCCAGATTTAGAGCCACTATTTTCACTTGTATTATCACTAGAACCTGCATTTGCTCCAGCATCCGAATCCGATTGTGCACCAGTTCCTGCTTGAGCTGACTGCTGCTTATAAACTTCTTCTGCAATCTTGTAAGATGCTTGTTTAAGAGATTCAGTTTTGCTCTTAATTTCTTCTGTATTATCACCTTCAAGTGCTTTTTTAAGCGCTGCAATAGCATCATCGATTGCTTGTTTGTCTGCAGCATTTACTTTGTCGCCAAGTTCTTTAACGCTCTTTTCTGTTGCATAAATCAAACTGTCAGCATCGTTTCTTGCATCAACACTTTCACGTTTTGCTTTATCTGACGCTGCATTTGCTTCTGCATCTTTTACCATTCTGTTAATTTCATCTTCACTCAAACCTGACGAAGAAGTAATTTGAACATGTTGTTCTTTTCCTGTTCCAAGATCTTTTGCAGAAACATGAACGATGCCGTTTGCATCAATATCAAAAGTAACTTCAATCTGTGGAACGCCACGAGGAGCTGCAGGAATTCCAACTAAGTCAAAACGACCAAGTGTTCTATTTTGGTCAGCCATTTCTCTTTCGCCTTGAAGAACATGGATAGAAACTGCTGTCTGTCCATCTGCTGCTGTAGAGAATATTTGACTCTTTTTTGTAGGAATTGTCGTATTACGAGCAATGAGTTTTGTCATAACGCCACCCATTGTTTCAATTCCAAGTGAAAGTGGAGTAACATCAAGCAAAAGAACATCTTTTACATCACCTTTAAGTACACCACCTTGAACTGCAGCACCAATTGCAACAGCTTCATCTGGATTTACAGAATGACTTCCTTCTTTGCCAAAAATTGATTTTACAACTTCTTGAACTTTTGGCATACGAGAAGAACCTCCAACAAGAAGAACTTCGTCAATTTTATCAGCAGTAATTCCAGCATCAGATAATGCTTTGCGACAAGGCTCTTTTGTTCTTTCGAACAAATCATCTGTCATTTGTTCAAATTGTGCACGAGTCAAAGTTTTTTGCAAATGTTTTGGTCCTGAATTATCTGCTGTAATAAATGGTAAGTTAATATCTGTCGATGTCTGGTTAGAAAGTTGAATTTTTGCATTTTCAGATGCTTCACGCAGACGTTGCATTGCCATTGGATCCACAGACAAATCAATTCCTGTATCTTTTTTAAATTCGCTGATAAGCCAGTTAGAAATTACACGATCCCAATCATCACCACCAAGATGTGTATCACCGTTTGTTGCTTTTACTTCAACGACTTCATCAGCAAGTTCAAGAATAGAAATATCAAAAGTTCCGCCACCAAGGTCGTAAACAGCAATTGTTCTTTCTTTGCTCTTGTCTTTGTTAAAACTAAATGCCAATGCGGCAGCAGTCGGTTCGTTGATAATTCGCTTTACATCAAGACCTGCGATTTTACCTGCATCTTTTGTTGCTTGACGCTGAGCATCATTAAAATAAGCAGGAACTGTAATAACTGCCTCTGTAACTTCCTGTCCAAGATAATCTTCTGCAGTTTTTTTCATCTTTTGAAGAATAAATGCAGAAATTTCTTGTGGACTAAATTCTTTCTTTTCGCCATTTTGTTCAATCTGAACACGACAATCTTCACCATGGTCAATAATTGTATAAGGAAGCTTTGTTGCTTCTCCTTTTAATTCACTAAATCTGTGACCAATAAGTCGCTTTACAGAATAAATTGTGTTCTTTGGATTTGTAACCATTTGGTTTTTTGCAGGGGCACCAACAATTCTGTCTCCTTTAGAAGTAAAGGCTACAATAGATGGAGTTGTTCTTCCACCTTCTGAGTTTTGAATTACAATTGGTTCTCCATTTTCCATTACAGCAACACAAGAGTTTGTTGTTCCTAAGTCAATACCAATAATTTTTCCCATATTCCTATCCTCACTTTGATAATTAAGTTTTTGAATTATTTTACATAAAACTCAATTATCAGATTTTTTTTAGTTTTTCGGAACGCTTACCATTACTTTAGCGTTTCTAATTACTTTATCTTTAAGTTTATACCCTTTTAGGTATACTTGCTTTAAAGTTTCTTTATCTTTTCCTTCTTCCTCGACGCGACCAATTGCTTCGTGAATGTCGGGATTAAATTCATCGCCTTCCATACCATAACTTGCAAGGTCGTATTTTGTTTCAAGCATTTTTACAAGGTTATTGCGAACCATTTTTATGCCATCACAAATTGATTTTACATCGGTTGCCTTTTCGCCAGCTTCCAAAGTTCTGTCAAAATTATCAAGACTTTCAAGTAAATCTGTCAAAAGATTCGCATTTGCATAATCAAAAGTTTCTTGCTTTTCTTTAATCATACGTTTTCTGTAATTATCAAAATCTGCGGCACGGCGCAAAAGTTGATCATTAAGTTCTGCATTCTCTTTTTTTAATTGCTCAATAATTTCGTCTTTTGTAAGTTCCTTTTTTTCTTCAACTGGAATTTCAGATTCTTCAGTTTTTGATTCTTCTGAATTATCAAGTTCTGATTCTGAAATTTCTTGATTTTCTGATTGTGCAGTTTCGGAACTTTCAGATTTAGCGTCAGTTTGAGACTGAGTGTCTGTCTGATTTTCGCTTGATTCAAGATTTTCTGATTCTTGTTTTATCTTTTCTTCTGCCATTTTTGAATTAAAATCCTTTATAAATCCTTATTTTCTTTATCTATAGAATAAATTAATAAAATCTAAATACATCGTCAACTTTTTTTCGATTTTTTTAAAGTTTTTACAATTTGCTTGTGCTGTTTTTTAGGAAGTTTTTTCTGCATTTATTTTTTCTGCATTCATTTTTTCTGCGAGCATCAACACCGCTTCGAGAAGAGCTTCTTTTTCTTTTGGAGCAATTCGCGAATATAAAGTTTCTACTGTGTCATTTGGTTTTACAGGAACCTTTTTTTGAATAATAATTTTTCCTGTATCGCAACCAGAATCTACAAAGTGAACTGTGCAACCACTTTCAGTTTCGCCACTTGCCAAAACTGCTTCGTGAACATAATGTCCCCACATTCCAACCCCGCCAAATTTTGGCAAAAGCGATGGATGAAGATTTATAATTCGATTTTTATATTCATCTATAATTGCCCCGTACAAAACTGTAAGATAACCTGCCTGAACAATTAAATCAACTTGAAATTCCTTGCAAATTTCAAGAACTTTATCAGAAACACGCATACGCTTTTCTTCTTTTGAAGCAAGCAAAGCATTTTCTTTGCCCATTACGGCATAAGGACTTACAATAAATGTTGTAAGTCCGGCATTTTTTGCACGTTCCAAAGCAAACGCATCTTTATGGTCGCTTAAAACGCATACTATTTTATAAGGACAGTTTTGTGTTTGATTTTCGTAATCGATTAATGACTGAAGATTTGTTCCGCCCCCAGAAACTAAAACCGCAATATTCATTTTAAATTCTTCCTAAAAATAAATTGAATTTAATCTTCAAAAACGACTGCATCTTTTTGACTGTTCAATTCGCTTTCTGCGTAAGCAACACGACCAATTTGATAAGCAATCATATCAGGAATATCCGGCTTTGAATATTTTGAAGCATTTTTATTAAACATTTCAAGAATTGAATCTGCATCTTTTGAATTTACTGCAAGAACAAATCCGATGCCCATATTAAATGTATTATAAATATTTTCTAAATCAGCACCGCGCTTAATTAATTCCCCAAATACTGGCGGAATATTCCAACTATCACGTTTGATTATAGAAATAAGTTGTTTTTTTTCGTTTTTAGATTTTGGATACATGCGAGGAATATTTTCATAAAATCCGCCACCTGTTATATGAACCATTCCATGAATACTTTTGTGGAATTTTTTGAGAACCTCGATAACTGGTTTTACATAAATACGTGTCGGCGTTAAAAGAACTTCTCCAATTGTTTTACCAGTATCTTTTCCGTCAAGAATAAATTTGTCATCAAAATTTGAAACTAATTTTCTAACAAGACTAAATCCATTTGAATGAACGCCAGTTGAAGAAAGTCCAATAAGAACATCACCATTTTGGATTTTTTTACCAGTAATCATTTGATTTTTATCGCCAATGCCAACGCCAAAACCTGCAAGGTCATATTTTCCTAAATCGTAAAAATCAGGCATTTCAGCTGTTTCTCCACCTAAAAGTGCACAACCGGCTTCTACACATCCATCTGCAACACCTTTTACAAGTTGTTCTGCAACTTCAGCTTCGAGTTTTCCACAAGCAATATAATCAAGAAAAAATAAAGTTTGAACGCCAGAACAAAGAATGTCATTTACACTCATCGCAACACAATCGATTCCAACTGTGTCATACTTTTTCATTTTAAATGCAATGTCAAGTTTTGTTCCAACGCCATCAGTTCCAGAAACCATAACAGGATTTTTAATTCCCTTTGGAATTTCAAACATTCCGTTAAAACTTCCTAAATCTGTCAAAATTCCAGGAATAAAAGTTCTTGCCGCATGTGATTTGTATTTATTTACCGCACGATAGCCTTCTTCTACATCAACTCCAGATTGTTTATAATCAATTTTTGCCATTTTTTCCTCTTTACGCTTGTTTTTATTAAAACTGAACTTAAACTCAAAGTATCAAAAATAATTTTATAC
>CAZOTD010000102.1:0-6267 GCA_964582685.1 uncultured Treponema sp.
GATTAGTAAAAAACTTGCTACAATACTCCCACATAATGTAGTCAATAAAATGATAAATTACTCTTCTGTCTCTGTTTTTAAAACTAGAGATTGTTTAAATTCTTCTGATGCAACTGAAAATAAATCTACATCAGGTTCTTGTTCAAGCATCGTAACTTGACCTTCAAAATCTACATTATCTGCAATGCGAAGTCTAGCAGTTGTAACATTTCCTTTAACTTTACTGCCATTACACATTTCAACTCGTTCAGTTGCTTCGATATCACCATCGACAGTTCCAGAAATAATAATTGAATTTGCAGACATTTTATTTACGGAACAAACTGCTGTTTTGTCAATTTCAAGATTACCTTCAGCAATGATTGTGCCGTTAAATTTTCCTTTAATTTTTAAATCATCAGTAAATTCTAGAACACCATCAAATTCCGTTTCAGAACCTAAAACTGTAAAATTTCTTTTTTCATTTTCCATAAAAAAACTGATACTCCAAACAATTATAGTTTGATTGTAATTCCATCTAATAAAAAACAACAAAATTAATCTGTGTTATTGAAAATACTTAGACTTCAGTATCAACAGGAAGATTCCAGATATTTTTTTTTAATTCTCTTCCTGGTCTAAAAACTGCAACATAATGAGGCTCAACAGAAACTGTTTCACCAGTTTTTGGATTTCTTGCTTTAGAACGACCTTTACGAAGTCTTTTTTCAAAAGTTCCAAATCCCCGCAGTTCAATTGTTTTTCCGTCTTCTAAAGACATTTTTATTTGCTCAAAAAGGTTGTCAACAACCAATTGAATCTGTTGCCTTTCAACTTTAGTATTGAGATATACAGATTCAACTAAATCAATTTTTGTTAATTTATCATCTGCCATCTCAAATTCCCTCTTAAAAAAGCAGTAAAATAATACTAATGCAGAACATCTAAAAAGTTCTGCATTTGCATTATCATTAATTATTTTGCTGTATTTTCAGCAAAAGAAACATTGTAAAGCTTTGTCATACGTGACTTTTTGCGAGATACAGCATTGCGTGTTAAAACGCCTTTGCTGCGTGCAGAATCAAGTGCACTTACAAGTGTCTTCAATTTAGTTTGAGCAGATGCCTGATCTTTTGCCTGGCATGCTTCTACAAACTGTCTTGCAAATGTGCGACATTCACTTTTAATTGCCTTGTTATGTAAGCGTCTTGCTTCGCTCTGCTTAAAAGCTTTTTGAGCTGATGTTTGATTTCTAGCCAAAGGATGACCCCCAATTCAAAAACTGTAATAAATATTAGCAAAAATCAAGATGTCTTGTCAATAGATTTTACTTAGTGAATATTTACTTGTAAAAGTGAAATTTACGAGCGGATCTTTTTTCTTTCAACAATCACAGAGATTTGTAAAAGACAAATCTCGTGCCGCTCGAAAAAACATCATGACGGCGAAAGTGAAATTTACGAGCGGACCTTGACAACAATTTTTATAACCTATATTATTACTTAATCACTCGATTGGAGGTTATACATATGGCAGGAGCCAGTAAGAACTCTCGTACAGCCGTTGCAACACAAAAATTCATTTGTCCTGATTGTCAAGGAGAAATTATAATGAAAACTATGTTTGAAAACGGAAGACTTAAGAATGTTGCTGAATGCAGTAAATGCAAACGCACAGAAAGACGTCCAAAGGACTTCAAATAATTTTAATGCAAAAAAGGCTGTCAAATAGGCAGCCATTTTTTTTGCATTCCTCTTTAATCTAAAAAATTTAATTTCTAAAAATAATTCAGAGCAAAAATAAGTTTTATTGTTCTTTGTCTTCTTTTCTCCATTGATCTAGTTGTGCTTGAACAAGATTTCTTGCATCTTCAAGTAATTTTATTTGCTCATCTTTTGTTTGAGGACAAGGAAAAACTTTTAAAACTTTGCATTTATAATTAATGCGAGAAATATTTTCGAAAATATGTTTTAAATCGTTAATTTTATAACCGTTATCAAGAGCACAAACAACAACAGGAAGTTTTGTCGTTTCAATAAGTTTTCTAAAACCTGCACTGTAAAAAGTTCCAAGAGTTCCATCTTTACTTCTTGTTCCTTCTGGAAAAAGTATTGGAATCTGATTTTTTTCTAAAACGCGTTTCCCAAAATCTTCAATGGTTTTCATTGCTTTCCCTGCACCACCGTATCTTGGAATCATACAATGTCCATGAGCACGTAGCATTTCTGACACAAGAGGAATATGACGAGCAAGCGTATCTTTTGCAACAAAGCGTACATCATATTCAGGAAAGAAAGTCATATAAATAGGAATATCAAAAAGACTTTGATGATTTGAAATTACAAAAAATTGCTTAGGAAGTTTTTCATTTTGTTCACGTGTGTAAGAAAGTTTAAAATTTTTATAAACTTTAAGAATCGCAAAAATTCCTGGAGCACAACGTTTAACAATATAATCAGAAATTTTTACACATATTTTTTTTGAAAAAGGATAAAAAATAATATTTAAAATAGCAGGACCTGCAAGCAGACATATACAAGTTGAAACTGCAATTATATTTGTAAGCAATACCATAACTAAATATTAATAATTATTATCTTAAAAATCAATATACATTTATTCATCATCATTTAATAAAGTATGTATAGCGTTAAGAATTTTATCTAAATGGTTGTACATTATTTTTGTCTTGGGCAAACTATCTATAAATTTTTCGCCGTAGGATTTTGTGCAAATTCGTTTGTCCAAAACAACAACAGCACCTTTATCAGTTGAACGCCTTACAAGTCGACCAAAGCCTTGCCTAAATTTAATAATTGCTTCTGGTATACTAAGTTCACTAAACGAATTTCCACCGCGTTTTTCAATTAGTTCACAACGAGCAGAAAAAACTGGATCATTTGGAACCGAAAATGGAAGCTTGACAATGATAACTTGACTTAACGAATTTCCGGGAACATCAATTCCTTGCCAAAATGAATCTGTTGCAAAAAGTACACTTGTATCATCATATTTAAATTTATCAAGTAATCTAAATCTGTCATCATCGCCTTGCTTTAATAGTTCAATTCCCAAATCATAAATATAAGATTTTGTTGCTTGAAATGTTGCTTTCATAGATTCATAAGAAGTAAACAAAACGAGAGTTCGTCCTTTTGCAACTTTTATAAGTTTCTTGATTGCATTATTTATTGCCCCTTGATATTCAAGACTTTGTGGAAATGGAATGTCATTAGGAATTGCAAGTAACACATTTTTTTCATACGGAAATGGTGAAGAAAAAAACGCGGTTTTTATTCTTTCTGGTTCAGCATAATTAATTCCAATTCGTTTAAGAAAAAAATCAAATCTATTTTGAATTTGCAATGTCGCCGAAGTATTAACAACTGTATTCATCTGTTCATAAACACCGATGTTCATCATTTTTGAAATATCAAGAGGAGTTTGTGTAAAAACAACATAATAAGGATTATCTTGATTATTTTGTTCAATTTGAACAGAAAGTCGTTGTTTTTGAATCCAATAAACTGTTTCAGGCTTTTCTTCCCAAATCGTAAAATTTTTACAAGCATTTGCATAACTTTCAAGATGACGAAGTATTGATTTTGTTTCCCAGTAAGCACCTTCATTTTGATATTCTTCATCAATGCCTTCAAGGATTTCTCGGACAATTCCAGAAAAAGACATAATACTATTGCCAAGTGTCAAAAGTAGAGAAATGACAGGAGCAAATCGTTGTTGTGTCATTCTGTCTAATTTCATTGTAAAATCATCGTGAAGAAGGTCAAGACTTGCAATTTCAAGATTCATAATATTGTTTTTAACTTCGTTGATTGAGGCAGTTATATTTTCTGTATTATCTGGAGTTTGTGACAATGCCTGAAGTGTAAAGATATAACCGGCAATTGAAGATTTTTTTTGTCGATAAAGAAGATTAATTTGCTTTAAAATTTTGAAACGACTTACACTTTCACTAAAAAAACTCGTAGCCGCACTTTCAATTCCATGAGCTTCATCAAATATAATTCGTTTGTAAGAAGGAAGAACCGCAGTTTCAGAATAACCAGCACCCAACATTCTTGCTTCAATATCTGCAAATAAAAGATGATGATTTACGATTAAAATATTTGCTGTTTCAGCTTCTTCTCTTGCTTTCATTACAAAACAGCGTTCTCTAAACGGACAACGCATTCCCATACAAGCCTCGCTTTCAGAATTTATTCTTGACCACAAATTTTCTGAACATTCAAGTGTAAGTTCACTTCTTGAACCAGTTGTCGTATTTTTAGACCAAATAACAATTTCATCAAGCGTTTCAAGTTCTGTATTAAAAAAATCTCGTTCAGAAGAAACATCTTGAAGACGTCTTAGGCAGATAAAATTCTGGCGACCTTTTAAAAGAACTGTTTTTACTTTTTTTCCGATTATTTTTTCTGCGAGTGGAATATCTTTTTGAGACAATTGTTGTTGTAAATTAATTGTTCCTGTGGAAATTACAACTTTTTCATCATTTGTAATAGCCCACAACATTGAAGGCAAAAGATATGCAAATGATTTTCCAACACCTGTACCAGCTTCAAATGCAACAATTTGATTTTTATTAAATGCATCTGTAATATTTTTTAAAAGTTCAATTTGACTAGTTCGTTCTTCAAATTTTTTTGATTGTTGCGATAAAGAACCGCCGTCTGAAATGTAAAGCGCAAGTTGGGCTGGTTCAAGAAATTGAATCACTTTGTATTTTGAATCGTCATTATCTGCCATTTGTTTTTCCCCATTACAATAAGCAAGATTATAAACAAGAAGTTGATAAAATGCAAAAAAAAACCTGCTCTTAAAGCAGGTCTTAATCATCTCCTAGCAGAATTGAACTGCTGTTGTCGGGATGAAAACCCGATGTCCTAACCACTAGACGAAGGAGACATTCAATCAGTTGTATAACTGACTTGGTTAATATATCAAATTCTAAATTTTTCGTCAATATACTTTTATCGAGTTTTTTGTAATTTTTAAAATTTTACAATTTTCCTTAAAAGTTCATATCAAACTTTTCTACAAGTTTTTTATGAAGTGCTTTACATTCATCAGAATCCAATCCTAGACTTTCTGCCGCTTTTATATCATTAAGTGCTTTTTCATAATCCTTTTTATTGTAATATGAAAGTGCACGTCTAAACAAAGCATGAGATTGAAATTCATTTATTTGAAGAGAATGAGTAAAACAATCAACGGCAGCATCATTATTGCCAATAACGCTGTAAACGATTCCTTCGTAATAAATTGATCTAAAACTTGTTGGATCATATTCACTACTTTTTTTAAAATCTTCAAGAGATTTTTCATAATCATTTTGTGCAAAATATGCCATTCCGCGATGCTTATGTATTACTGACAAAACTGCAATATTATCTGTATTTTTAAGAATTTCCGTATATATTTTTATTGCTTCAGGAAGATTTCCAATATTATGCGCATGAATTGCAGCAAGAAGCATATCATCAATTGTTCCATAAACGTAAGGAGATACGCGATTAATATCCTTTGGTTCTGAAAGTTTTGCATTAAGTTCTTTATTCTCACGATTTGTAATAATATCCGCTTGCTCGTAAAACGAAGTTCTTCGTTGTGCAACTTCTGTTTGAAGATTTGTTTGATAATCACGAATTTCTTGAAAAATAATATCTGCAAGATTTAAACTTGCATTTACACTTGCAAGTTTTCGTCTTAAAGGGGCATCAAATGGAGAAAACTCTTGTTTATAGATTAATTCATGTTCGACTTCTGCCCAAGCATCTTGAAGATTTGTTCGTACTTGAATTTCGCAAACTAGATTTTTTGGAATTGGAAGGTTTTTAATTTCTTCATCTTCAATTTCATCAAAGTTAAGACATTCTTCAGGAAGTTCAATCAAAATATGTGTAGATTCATATCCAAATTCACGAATATTATTTGACATACCTTTATGCTCAATTTCTTTTACTTTGTAAGTTCGTTTTATTTGATTTTCAACTGTGGGAATGTCACCCAGAAAGGCACAAATAATTCTGATTCCCATCATATCCGTAAGACATACAAGTGAATTATCATCAACAGCTTCTTTTGGTTTTAAACGAAGCAATTTTGAATAATAACTATCAAAAGCTTTAATTCGCGATTTATAAACAGGATTAGGATTTAATTCAATTTCTTTTGTTAATTTTATCTGAATGTTTTTTAGAATAACTGAAAATAATTTAGAATATTTGTTGTAATTTTCTTTAATTATTTCCTTATCAGGAACTTTATATG
>CAZOTD010000103.1:0-6201 GCA_964582685.1 uncultured Treponema sp.
TTATGATGCTGTCAGAAATGGCGCACTAAAACTTGCTCACAAAATTTATACAGAAGATCATTTTGTTCCAGATGTAATGTATGTTTCTTTGCGTGGTGGCGCTTATATGGCAAATATAATTAGTGAATATTATAAAATTGTCAGAAAGGATTCTCATCCAGTTTTATATGCAGCGATGGTTGCTCGTTCTTATTCAGGTGTAAAATCTCATACTAAAGTTATGATTGATGGCTGGACTTATCCCCCAGAAAGACTTCGTCCTGGAGATAAAATTATGCTTGTCGATGATATTTACGATTCTGGAAATACGATTAATGCGCTTTCGGAAATTCTTTTAGACAGAGGAATTCCTCGTTGCGACCTTAAAGTTGTTGTTCACGATTATAAATATTTCACTTATAAAAAAGAACAACATCCAATTCAACCAGATTATTTTTGTCGTAAGTTTATAATAAATAATCCTGATGAAGATCGTTGGATTCATTATATGAGCCACGAACTTGTAGGTTTAAGTGAAGAAGAACTTGAAGAATATTATTATAAAAATGACCCGGAACTTAGAAAAGTTTTAGGCAATATTTTAGGAAATCAAAAATAATATGAAAGAATTAAAGAAAATTATTAAGTTTTCATTTTGTTTATTTGCAATTACGATTGTTCCTGCATTTGCAGATGTAAAAATTATTAGCCCACAAGTAAATCAAAATTCCATTTTTGCAAATAAGCAAGTTCTTGTAATCAATACTACCGAAGATGAAGATGTATATTATTCTTTTTCTGGAACTGATCCTCTTGAAAGTGGATTTGCTTATGATGAGCCTATTCTTCTTGATCTTGTCGGTCAAGTTGAACTTCGGGTTACAAGCATTAACAAAAAAAATCAACGCCATGATTTTGTAATTAATTACACAGTTGATGAATCTAAGATTAATCAACTGAATAATTCAAATGTTGTAAGTTTTTTGACAAAAATGAATAATGCTGGAATACTTGAACTTGAATGTGGAAATGTTCTTGAAATTCCTTCTGACTTTATGTATTCAATTTCTAGCACAGATTTAAATACTTCTTTTGAAAAAGGTCGAGATATTTATGTTTCTTCTGATTCTTCGCTCAATCGATATGTTTCTCTTATGTTGTCATTGGACGATGAAACTTTCTGGAATTATGTAATTCATCTTGTTCCTGTTGTGACAGGGGAATTTTCAAAAACTGCAGTTCCGTTTGAAATCATTGATTGGTCGACAATAAAATTCCTTGATAACAAATATATTTATGCAATTGATGATGAATGGTGGCAGCGATATAATCAGGAATTTTATATTGACCGTTCTGTTGATCATGTAATTAAATGGCAATCTGTTGATTATGATTCTTTAAATCCTATTATGACTTTCAAGATTCCAAAAGCGCCTACAATTCATTGTGAACTTCAAGCAGATGCAACGGTTACTATCACGCTTCAAGGAGATTCAAGTTATAGATTTGCTCAAAGTCAAGAAGCTACATCTTCTTTTCTTGCTTCTGGCATTTATGACAAGATTGTTGTTGATGCGTTCCAAGGGGAAAATTTTTCTACATTGCTTAATTTAGATGTTTATTCTGATAATGTTTATCAAGGACAATTTTATGCGTCAGTTCAAGTAAATCGAAAGCGTCCACAAATTCCACAAATTGATTTAAGCGATAGTAACAAAATATGTCGTGATGATGTAAGTTTTACAATTAAGCCTGCTGATGACGAACATTTTGTCAAATATTATGTTACAGAAAAACATTTACTTTCGCTTGATGAACTTATGCACAAAAAAGAATATTCACAACAAGCAAATATTAATTCGTTTGTCGATTACAAAAATGGAACGCAAATAAAACTTACAGCAAACCAAGATTCTCCAACGCAATATACAATTTATGCTTACTCAATTGATAAATGGAATAATGTAAGCGATATGACTTTTTCAAATGTCATTATCGATAAGTGCACATATTTTGTTAACGGTGCGTCTAATGTTTCTGAACCAGATGGAACTTTTGACAAGCCATTTAATAATCTTTCTAAACTTGAAGAAATTGTTAATAATAATGCTTGGTCAAAATTTTATATTTATGAAAAAGTTTCTGTAAAAAAATTAAAGCCACATTTAAAACGCAGTTTTGAGCTTTCTGGAATTCAAAATGCTTGCCTTGAATTTGATTCTGATTCTGCACTTTATATTCTTGGCGGAAGTTGTACTTTAAGTAATCTTGATATTTCAAGTTCACAAGTTGCTTCTGATTCAAATTCGATTTTGATTACTGTTACAGATGGAATGTTATTTGTTCGTAATTGTGAACTCGATTTTGGAAGAAATAAAAGTGCTGTTATGATTAGTGCAACTAGATCTAATTTGGAATTTGATAAATCTGGTTTTACGGTTTTTGCAAATGATTATGCAAATGTAGTTTCTGCATCAAAATCAAATGTTACTTCTCAAGATTCTAGATTTTCATCTGTGGCAGTTACAAACTTAACTGTTTCTTCAAAAGATTCAATAATTAAATTTTCACAAAATAATTGTTCTGTTTCTGGTACAAATTCTAGAATTTTAGAATTGTTCAATTCTGAAGCATTTGTTTTTAACAATGTATTTAATGCGAATAAAAATTATAATTCAAAAAAAGATGAACCAATTTGGAAAGATGAAAAGTCAAAACTTTCTCAAGAAAAAAATCGTATTTCGGGATTCTAAAAATTATGTCAGAAATTTTGTGCGGATTAGATGAAGCAGGTAGAGGTCCGCTTGCAGGTCCAGTTACTGCTGGTGCTGTAATTCTTTCTCCAGATTTTCCTATTGAAATTCTAAACGATTCAAAAAAGCTTTCTGAAAAAAAACGAATTGCCGCAGAACTTATCATAAAAGAAAAAGCTCTTTGGGGACTTGGAGTTGTTCATCATGATACAATTGATAAAATTAACATTCTTGAAGCAAGTATGCTTGCAATGAAAAATGCATTTGATATTATGATGCTAAAATTTGATGATTGGGTAGAAAAAAATAATTTTGATAAATCTACTTATTGCAAAGAGAATATTTTGTGCATTGCAGATGGAAATAAAATCCCGAATGTTTCTTGTGCATGCAATTGTGTTGTTAAAGCAGATTCAAAATATCTGTGCGTAATGGCAGCAAGCATAATTGCAAAAGTCGCTCGTGATACTATGATGAATGAATACGATAAACTTTATCCTGAATATAATTATAAAAAGCACAAAGGTTATCCGACAAAAGAACATCGCGAACTTTGCCAGAAACTTGGCCCATCTCCAATTCAGCGATTATCATTTAACTATTGAAAGTACTTCAATTGTTTTTAGATTTTTGTACTTGCAACTTTTTATTCTTCGCTTTTGCGTTTTGAAACAACATGAACTCTTCCAGTCTTTTTTATTTGCGGAGTGAAAGTTCGTTCGCTATCGTTTTCTTTTGTTGATTTTCTTTTATATACTTTTTTTGAATCGTTAAAATTATTTTTGTACTTTGCTTCTTTTGCCGCTTTTTTTTCTGCTAAAATCTTTGCTTTTTCTTTTTTGTCTTTTTCGATAAAAGCAAGTGAAGATTCAAGCCCTTTAAGGAATTTCTGCATATCTTCTGCAAAAATTGCAACTTGATGTCTGTCAAAATCTACGCCGTCATTTTTTTTGCTTTCAACAATTTGAAGAAAAACATCTCCTGTGCGATTTTCTTTTACATTGAAAAAATATGAGCGTTTATCTAATACAATTTGAGTTGTATAAAGTTCTCCGCGAATTCCCATTTTGAACCTCCATATAAGTGCAAAAATTATGCATTATTCCTTCCCTAAAAATGTGTGGGGATTTTCTAAGTGAATATAACAATAAATAATTTTTTATGCAAGACTTTTGAAATTCTGAAATCTTGTATGTGGTAAATATTGTTTATGACTAAATGCAAATTTTAAAATTATTATTTAAAAGTTTGACAAATTTGTTTTACTGCTTCAAAAAGTTCGTCCATTGCATTTTCTGTTGTCAAATGGCCAAAACTAAATCGCACTGCATTTTCTCGAAGATTTGGTGAAATTTTCATTGCTTCAAGAATTGGTCTAGAATTTTTTCGTGAAGAACAAGCACTTCCTGTAGAAATACAAAAGCCTTTTTCATCTAAAGCCCTTACCATTACTTGACCTGGAATTTTGTCAAATGCAACTTGTAAAACCCAAGGCGAAAAATGTTCTTCAGAAAAGTTTTTATCTTTTCGTGTTTCTGGGATTATGTGACATTTTGAAAGTGAAGAAAGTTTTTCGATAAAGCGTTGTGTATATTTTTTTTGTTCTTGAAAACGATTAAAAGTTTTTTCGTTGTTTTTGGTGATTGCGTATTTTTCGATACATCGAGAAAATGCGATTGCACCAAAAACATTTTCTGTTCCGCTTCTGACATTTTGTTCTTGTCCGCCACCTTTAAGAAAAGGTTCAAAACTATTTGTGTTTGCAAGATAAAGTAATCCGATTCCTCGAGGTCCGCCAATTTTATGTGCAGAAAAAGCGGCACTGTCAATATCTGTGTTTTTTAAGATTATAGGAATTTTTGCAAGCCCTTGAACAAAGTCAACATGAAATTTTGGTTTTCTTTTTCCTTGTGACACATCTTTAATTGCTTTTGCAATTTTTGCAACATCATTAATTGCTCCAGTTTCATTGTTAACAGCCATAACTGTAACAAAAAGCGTGTCAGGTGTAAGTTTTGAAATTACTGCTTCTGCTGTAATAATTCCATTTGTGTCAGGTTCAATTGTAATTATGTTGTAACCAAGTCTTGAAAGAATTGAACATTGCTCTCTAAGTGCGGAATGTTCAATTGCACTTAAAAGAATTGTTCCTTTTACTTGTCTGTTTATAATTGAAAGAAGAGGAATATGGTCGCTTTCTGTTCCTCCCGAAGTAAAGAATAAAGTTTTTTCATCAACATCAAGAATTTTTGCACAACGAGCTCGTGCATCGTTTAATGCATTTTTTGCTTGAATTGCTGGTTTATAAATGCTTGATGGATTTGCCCAAAATTCAAAAGACGATTCAAGACTTTCTTGTAAAATTTCTGTGTCAAATGGAGCAGTTGCAGCCCAATCAAAATAATGCGTGTAATCAATTTTGTTCATTTTATTTGCCTATTTTAATGATTCAAGAATAAGTTCGTCGGGAACTTCTACAATTAGATTCTTGCAAATATCTCTTTGAAGAATGAGTTTTATTTTAGAAGAAGAATTTTTTTTGTCGTTATGCATTGTTTGCAAAATTTCTTGTGAACAAGAAAATGCCGGATGAATTGCGTTTGTTTCAAAGCCAAAATCCGAAAGTGTATTAGTTACATCGTTTACATATTCTTGATTGCAAAATCCAAGAAGCAAACTTGTTTTTAATGCTCTTGAAATTCCCCAAGCAACACATTCTCCGTGTGTAAGTTTTCCAAGTCCAGCACGACTTTCAAGTGCGTGACCAAATGTATGTCCAAAGTTGAGAAGCATTCTTATGTTTTTTTCTGCAAGATCTTTTTCTACAACTTTTGCTTTTGCTTTTGCACAAAATTTTATAATCTTATAAAGAACTTCATTGTTTCGTGCAAGAATTTTTTCTTTATTTTCTTTAATGAAATTGTAACAATTTTTGTCAAAGAGTAATGCGGTTTTGATTGCTTCTGCAAATCCAGAAATAAATTCTTTTTCAGGAAGCGACTGAATAAAAATTGGATAAATATGCAATTCCTTTGCCGGAAAAAAAGAACCTGTAATGTTTTTGTAATCGTCAAAGTCGCAACCAGATTTTCCTCCAATTGCTGCATCAACCATTGAAAGCAAAGTCGTAGGAACAAATTTGCAAGACGCACCTCTTTTATAAATTGAAGCGGCAAATGCTGTAATATCAGTTAAAACTCCGCCACCAATTGCAATAAAAACATCTTTTCTTGTAAGAGAAAAATCAAGACCAGTTTTTACGATTGATAAAACACTATCCATAGTTTTATATTTTTCGCCTGCAGGAATTACGATAAGTCCGTGCTCTTTGTAAGAATAAGTTGTATAACTAATTGTTTGTGTTGTTTTTTCTGATTTTTTTTCAAAATTATTAAAAAAAGGTTTTAAAAATTCAAGATTAAAAATTGTATTGTCTGTAACGAATATTTTTTTTTGCTCAGAATTAAGA
>CAZOTD010000104.1:0-6186 GCA_964582685.1 uncultured Treponema sp.
AGCAATTTTTACAGCCGGGACTTACTTTTTTGCAACCATGCCAAGGATTCCAAGGAATTGCTTTTTCAATTTGTGCATTTTGCATATAAACCTCTATTAACGGCAGTATAAAAAAATGTGTAGATACAATAGTATTAAAACATAATGAGGAATTCAATAAGTCAAAGTATAAAAATAATTCTTGTAATCCTAGTTGCATTGAATCTTGGTGAAGACCACAAAACTGTTGCAAATATTCGAAAGAGAAACGCTTTCACTCTTTCAGTTCCTAGTATCGATACTTTAAAAGAATCCGATTTTTTTGGAATCGCCTCTGCAAACAAGATGAATGATAAGTTCGAACGTTCTGGACTTCATGCTGTAAAAAGTGAAAAAGTTGATGCTCCGATTATTACAGAATATCCGCTAACAATGGAATGTACTGTAGAAAAATTTGAAGACGAACCTTACGGACTTCGTATTCTAGGAAGAATCATAAACACGCTAGCAGACGAATCAGTTCTTGATGAAAAAGGGAATGTTGATGCCGAAAAACTTCACACATTTGCATTTGACCAAATGCAAAACGGTTATTATGCAGTTGAAAAAAAAGTCGGCAAAGCATGGAATGCTGGTACAGAACTTATGAAAAAATAGAAATAAGCACAAAAAGAAAACAAATTGAAGAAAGCGAATTGATGTGGTAAAATCAAATCTATGGAAAATGAAAAAATTAAAGAAATGCTTATTGATATTGCACCAACAGATTTAGATTTTACCATAATTCAAAGTGGAAAAGAAAGTTCAAGAGTAAACGGTTTATACAAACCAGATACTCATGAGATTATTATTCACAATAGAAATTTTCATAGTGACTCAGAACTTGTTTATACTTGTGTTCATGAATATACTCATCATTTAATTTGCGAAGAACAACTTGCGATAAACGGAAGTTCTTATATGCCGAATGCAAAAGTTCACACACAAGCGTTTTGGGCAAAATTCCATTCACTTTTAAAAATTGCGGAAGAAAAAAAATATTATTCAATCGACATAGATGTTAGTCCAGAATTAAAAGCGCTTACAGAAAAAATTCAAAAGGAATATCTTGAAACAAACGGAAAACTTATGCAAGAATTTGGGCGGCTTTTATCAAAGGCACACGCCTTGTGTCAAAAGGCAAATATTCGCTATGAAGATTATATTGACCGAGTTTTAGGACTTCCTCGAAATTCTGCAAGAGATATTACTCGTGTCGGGAATGTGCAAAATCTAAATCCTGCGATTGGTTTTGAAAATATGAAAATGATTTCGTCTATCAAAAAACCAGAAGAACAAATTGTCGCACAAGAGCAAATCCTTGCAGGCGAAAGTCCTATAACTGTTCGTGCATTGATGAAACAAAAAAATCAGGCACCAATTGATAAAAAAGAAAAACTTGAAAAAGAAAGAAATAGACTTTCAAAAACAATAGCGCAACTTCAACAACGACTTGAATTTGTGGAGGAATCACTTGCGTCAATGTAAATTAAAATTCAATTTTATTTTTGCTAGCTTAATGTTGTCACTTTTGGGAAAAAATTTTTATTCGCAAAATACAACTGGAGTTTCACCAGTTGCACCTGTGCAATCTGTAATGCCAGTAAGCCCAGTTGCACCTGTAGGAATTACGATGCCCGAAATGCCAAGTTTTTCTTCGCCATCATCTAATTCTAAAATTTACAAACCAGGACCAATACAAAAAAAACAAGAAGTTTTGACAACCACAACGCAAGAAAATCCTAAGACGCCCACGAAAAATCAGACACAAGTTTTGCAACAAACATTACCTTCGCGACTTGGAGATTTGACCGCTTCGGATTTAATTTCGCTTGCAAATCAGGGTTCAATTTCAAGTTTATCAAATATTCTTGGAACTGATAATCTTAAAATTGAAAACTTTGGACAAAATGAAATTCTTTCAAAAATTCTTACTGAATTAAATGAAATTAAGGCAAATCAAAAAAATCTTTCTGCTACTGATTTTTCAAAAAACAAGCCTTCAACTGAACCTCCAGCAATTCGACGCTTTGTTATAAATAACATTGATGTTCTTAAAAATTGCAATACAGTTTTTTTTAGTGAACAAGAACAAGATGGTTCTTTTCTTTTAACTGGCGATTGCAAAATGTTGTACAACAACAAAAGTCTTTCAGAAACTTTTTATATGTTTTTTAAATCGAAAGGAACGGAATCTGGACATCAAGTTTATGACGTGGAAGTTTCGCTTTCGCAAAGTTCACAAAATCAAAATTCTGTGTTGTATAAATTTACGCAGCAACAAAAACTTGTTGCTCGTCAAACAGGAAATCTTATTACACTAAAAACTTCTGAACAAGAAGTAAAAAGTGATTTGCTTTTAGATATTGGAAAATAATTTTTTACAAGCAATAATAAAGAAGCAAAAATCCGACATTTCCGATATTCACATTTTTGACTTAGCACATTTTTTTGAAAACCGTTTTCTCCATACTAAAATTTTAGTTTATGCAAGTTAATTTTCGCGACTTTTACCTTTGAAGTTTTTTTCATACTAAAATTTTAGTTTATGCAAGTGCTTTTAGAAATTTCATCAATTGAGCTTTTTCGATAAGATTTATTGGACGACCTTCAATATATTTTTTTGCCTCTTCTGAAAAAATTCCAGAAGTTATGCAGTAACCAATATCACATTTTGTTTCGCGAATTTTTGCATGAAAGTCACGAACATAAAGTTCACCAATTGAACCTGAATTACGATAAAATCGGAATAATTCTTTATCTTCCCATTTGTCGTTTTCAACTTCGCAAAGAATTTCTACGCTATCTGTAACAACAGAAACATCAACAATTTTTACAAATGAATTTTTGTGAAAAATCTTTACAAGATTTCGACACAAAGCGACAAAATCATTTGTTCCAGCAGAAAGATAAATTTGAAGGTTTGAATTTAAATTCAATTCTTTATATCTTGCTTGAAGTTGAGCGGCATCTTTGTATGTTGGAACAATCGCCAAAATTCTATTTAAACATTCAAGACCAGAAGCAATTTTGTTCACTCCAAAATAACATGTCGCAAGCCGATAATTCAATTCAAGATAAATGTCTTGTGGAACATTTTGAAGTTTAGTTCCAATTTCAAAAGCTTGGATTGCTTTGTCAGTTTGTTGCATTTTTGTATAAATAATTCCCGCTGAAAGACAAGATTGTGCTCCAAATTTCGGATCTGCCTGAAGATGAATAAAAATCTTAAGTGCTTTTTCTCCAAAGCCAGATTCTTGCATTGAATCTGCAAGTGCATAAAGTGTTTCTTTGTCTTCAGGATTTTCATTAAGTGCACGACGAAGATATGGCGCCGCTTCACTAAATTTGTGCTGTTTATAATAAGCCATACCGATTGATTGATTTACGCCTTGTGCTTCTGGATTGAGAATAAGAGATTTTTTTAAAACAGGAATTGCTTTTTCAAAGTCGCCATTCTTGTTAAATGCCAAACCAAGATAATAATTTGCTTCGTAACTATCTGGTTTTATTTTAAGTGCTGTAAGTAAATTATCGATTGCTTCTTGTGATTTTCCAAGTTTAACACGACAAATTCCAAGTCGAAGATTTGTTTCTGCAATATTAATTTCTGTGTGATGCGTAGAAAGTCCTACAAGTGTTTCATACAGAGGGAACGCTTTATCCCAAGAATGTTCTAAAAAATATAAATTAGCCAAAGTTTCTAATGCTGAAATATTTTGTGGATTATGAGAAAGTTTTTTTGTACATTCTCGAATAATTGCTCCACGATTTTTTTGTTTCGGATTTGAGTCGTCTTTTCCAGAAGAATTCCCTTTTTTACTCATAATCATGAGAACGAAACATATAAAAATAAGAATTGCAACAACTGCAACTATAATTGATAATGCAGAATCCATAAATCTCCACTCCCATAATAAAATCTCTTCTCCTAATAAAAGTGCAATTACTTTTTATTAAAAAATTACACTTTTATCATTAAAAATTTGCAACGCAAACTTTTAAGATAAAAACTTGTATCTTATATTTTAGTTTTTAGGCAAAGTTTTTATCAATTTTTATTTGTTAACTCTTTAACAAATTCTGCTATTCTTTCCATAGCAATTTTTATTTTATCGATTGCAGTAGCATAACAACATCTTATATGCCCTTGCCCTCCAAGACCAAAAACACTGCCAGGAACTACCGCAACATTATATTTCTGAAAAAGTTGTGTTGCAAAATCTTGATCTGAAAGTCCTGTACAACTTATATCTGGAAACATATAAAAAGCACCTGTCGGTTCTGGAACTGAAAGTCCCATATCCGTAAAACATTTATACATATAATTTCTGCGTTGTTGATAACTGACGCGCATTTTTTCAACATCTTTAAATCCGTTTTTAAGTCCTTCAATCGCACCGTATTGACTGAATATTGGAGCACAAATTGTATTGTATCCATGAAGTTTTACAATTTGTGCAAGAATTTCTGACGGAGCAGCAATATATCCAATACGCCAACCTGTCATTGCAAACGATTTTGAAAAACCATTAAGAATAATTGTATAATCTTTCATTCCTGGAAAAGAACCGATAGAAACATGCTTAAAACCATCATAAACAAGTTCGCAATATATTTCATCAGAAATGCACCATAATTGATTTTCTTTAATAACCTTTGCAATTTTTTCAAGTTCATCGCGAGGAATCATTGTTCCAGTCGGATTATTCGGTGAACACATCATGATAACTTTTGTCTTTGGAGTTATAAGTTTTTGAATTTGCTTTGCAGTTGGATAATATCCATTTACGCTTGAATCAAGAGGAACAACAACCGCCTGACAAAGTTCAGCAAGTGGCGTGTAATTAACATAACATGGTTGAACGACAATAATTTCATCTCCAGGATTTAGCACAGCACGCAAAGCAGCATCAACGCCTTCAGATGCACCGACCGTTACGAGAATTTCATTTTTCGGATTATAGAACATTCCGTAATGTTCCATATATTTTGCAATTTCTTCTCTAAGTTCGAGCAAACCCCAATTTGAAGTATATGAAGTGTGTCCTTTTTCGAGATGATAAAAAGCTTCTTCACGAATTACCCAAGGCGTCGGAAAATCTGGCTCTCCAACAGAAAGAGAAATTACATCATCGTGGCCAATTAGCATTTCAAAAAACTTGCGAATTCCCGATGGTGGAATGTTCATCATAGACTTTGAAAGTCTATCTTCTCTTGTATTCATTATGCCATCACTCCTTCGCGCCTATCGCGTTCGTCTTCGACATAAAGAACATCATTTTCTTTATAAGTTTTAAGAATAAAACAAGTTTTTGTTGAACGAACGCCTTCCATTGTTGCAAGTTTACTCGAAACAAAAAATGCGACTTCTTGCAAACTATCCCCTTCGATGATGACTTTTAAATCGTATCCACCACTCATTAAATAAAGCGATTTAACTTGAGGAAATCTATAAATTTTATCAGCAAGAGCATCAAATCCATGTTCACGCTGTGGAGTTACTTGAATTTGAATTTCTGCACGAACTTTTTGTTTTGCTCCAAGATTTTTTTCTGGATTTACGATGGCGACATACTTTAAAATAATTCCATCTGCTTCTAATTTTGCGATAATTGATTTAACTTCTTCTGGAGTTTTTTTTGTCATAGCGGCAATGTCTTCAACAGAAAGACGTGCATTTTCGCGCAATAATTCAAGAATTTCTTCCATACTAAATCACCTCGTTGAATAAATCTAAATCATTTTATAAATTATCGGTTGATTTTTCAATTATATAAGCAAAATCGAAAAGTATTGATATACAGTAAAAGTCAGCAAGTTTGCAATAGTGAAATAGCCTATCTACAGACAATGGAATAGCCATTCCACTGTCTGCACCATCGCCATTCCACAGGCAACGGAATAGGCATTCTGCAGATACTTGCATGTACGGTTTGGATAAAATCGCCAATTCAAAGTCGTTGTTTTTACTCGACGCTAACATTGTGCGTGCACAAACTGCACAAAAAAAAATTGACAACTCTCAAATCTGTGCTAAAATTAAAAAAGAATGAAGAGAGTTGCCCAAAAAAGAATAAAATTACTTGACAAACAAATCTTAATGTCTCAAAATTCAGCGATTCAGCGATTCAGCGATTCAGCGATTCAGCGATTCAGCGATTCAGC
>CAZOTD010000105.1:0-6128 GCA_964582685.1 uncultured Treponema sp.
ATTATTTATTATAAGAATTATGGCACCCTAGCTCAGTTGGTAGAGCACACGGCTCATATCCGTATGGTCATTGGTTCAATCCCGATGGGTGCTAAAATTGTTTAAGGCGTATTTCCTTTTTTATAAGGAATTACGCTTTTTTATTTTAAAATCTTTCGTGAATGTTTACAAATGTGCCAATCATATTGCAATTAGCGCAGATTTGCCGATTACGCTTTCGTTGTCTGAATCAAATGGCCAATCATATTGAATTAGCGCAAATTTGCCCCTTGAATAAATGTTTTTGCATATTCCACTAATTCATTTAATTGTGCGTCAAGATATGGCTGGATTTTGTCGTATTCTGGATTAAGGCAATTTTCGTTTCTGAATTGTGCAAATTGCCAAGATGCGTCTTGTGGTAAAAGTTGTGCAATATTTTTTATATCGTCTTTTTCAACAAGTCCTGGAACTAAAACTGTTCGGATTTCGTAATTTTTGTTTCCAAGTGTTTTTATTAATTGAATTGATTTTGTTAAAAGTTCTTTTATATTTGCATTTTCAAATTGTTTAGTTGTTGGAATTTTGGTTTTATATTTTTCGGGCGTTGTTTTTATATCAAGTGCGATAAAGTCTGGACAAGTTTCTTTGTTTGTAATTAATGATTCTAATAGCAAAGGAATTGTTCCATTTGTATCAAGTTTTATCGAAAAGCCCAATCGTTTTGCTTGTCGAATAAGTTCAAAAGTTGCAGGATTTAGAAGTGGTTCTCCTCCAGAAATTACAAGTCCACTCATAACATCTTTTCTTTTAAAAAGATGTTCGAGAACTTGCACTGGAGAAACAAATTCTTGCAAACTGTTATTTGATTGGGAATCGTTTGTAACTAATTCTGTATTATAGCAATAGGGACAGCGAAGGTTGCAACCTTTTAAGAAATAAGCGGCTGCAACCTTGCCAGGATAATCCAAAAGCGTTGTTTTTATTAATACGCCTTTGGATTTTGTAAGCAATTCGTCAGTTGTCATTATGCCAAAGCAATAGCTGGTTCAAAAATTGCTGTAAGTTCTTCTACACTGTGAGCACGTGCAATTTCTTTGTGCTCTGCGTTGTAAACGATAACTGTAGGAGCGGCAAAAACGCCTTTAAGAGCGGCTTCGTCGAGTCCTTCTTTTGTATCGACATCAATCATATTTCCAGCAAGTTTTACATTTGCCATGTAAGATTTTACTGGAGGGCAGTTAGGGCATGTTTTTCTAACAAAAAGATCATAAGAATCAATCTCATTTGAAGAAAGAACAGATTCAACTTTCTTTTCTGCTTTTGAGTCAGTTTTTGCTGTTTTGCAAGCAGAAGTTTCTCCATCAAAACGATTAGAGTCTTCAAGTGTGAACATTTTGCGAAGCTTAAATTCGTCGGCTTTTCCCTTATTCCAGTTGCGAACTGCACGATAATATCCTACAATTCGTGCATAAACTTCGGTTTGTGTTCCGTGAACATCTTTAAGTTCTTGTTTTGCTTTTGCGATGTCCGCTTCAACTTGACTTAATGTACGTTCTGAGTTTGTCATTTTTTTTCCTCCCATTATGGAACTAAATATAGCGTATTAGTTAAAAAATGTCAAGTATAAAACGCTATATCTAGTATATATATCGTTATAAACCTAAAAAATCTTTAGGCATTTTTTGCTTGCAAAACTCTTTTTTCTTCTTCAAGTTCTGCAATGCGTTGTTTAATTTCCATTTCTCGTTCTGCCTTACATTTTGGACATTCAAATTGTTGTCCATTAATGTATCCGTGAATATGACAGATTGAATATGTTGGCGAAATTGTAAAAAATGGAATTCTGTAATTGTGAGCAATATTTTTAATAAGTTGACCACAAGATTTCCAGTCTTTAATTGATTCTCCCATAAATACATGGAACATTGTTCCGCCTGTATATTTTGTCTGCAATGATTCTTGGTGATCAAGGGCTTCGAATACATCAGAAGTATAATCAACAGGCAACTGGCTTGAGTTTGTATAAAAAGGGTCGTCTTTTCCGCTTGTGATGATATCTGGAAATTGTTCTTTGTCATGACGAGCAAGGCGGTAAGAAGTCGATTCTGCAGGCGTTGCTTCAAGGTTGAATAAATCGCCTGTTTCTTCTTGGTAGTCTTGCATTCTTTCTCTCATGTGCGTAAGAATTTTTTCAGAAAATGCTTTTCCTTTTGGATTAGAAATATCAACGCCCAAAAAGTTAAGACAACATTCGTTCATTCCGCAAAGACCAATTGTGTTAAAGTGGTTATTCAAAGTTTTAAGATAGCGTTTTGTATATGGAAAAAGTCCTCCATCGTAAAGACGTTGAATAACTTTTCGTTTTACACAAAGACTTTCTTTTGCCAAATCCATAAGATAATCAAGGCGTTTAAAGAATTCTTCTTCTGTATTTGCCAAATATCCGATTTGTGGAAGATTTATTGTTACAACTCCAATTGAGCCTGTAAATTCATCTGCACCGAATAATCCTCCACCGCGACGGCGAAGTTCGCGTTTGTCAAGTTGCAATCGACAACACATTGAGCGCACATCTGATGGATTTAGGTCAGAGTTTACAAAGTTCTGAAAGTTTGGAGTTCCATATTGGGCAGTCATTGTAAAAAGTAATTTTGCGTTTTCCGAGTCCCAATTAAAGTCTTTTGTAATATTATAAGTTGGAATTGGATAAGCAAAACCGCGTCCTTCTGCATCTCCTTCAATCATAAGTTCAATAAGAACTTTGTTGATAATATCCATTTCTTTTTGACAATCGCCGTAAGTAAAATCTTGTTCTTTGCCGCCGACAATTGCTTTTTTGTCTTTTAAATCATCTGGACAAACCCAATCGAGTGTTATATTTGTAAATGGCGCTTGAGAACCCCAGCGACTTGGCGTATTTACGCCGTAGATATAACTTTGAATGCATTGACGTACTTGTTTTTCTGTTAAATTATCTGTGCGAACAAATGGTGCAAGATATGTGTCAAAAGAAGAAAATGCTTGAGCGCCTGCCCATTCGTTTTGCATAATTCCTAAGAAATTTACAATTTGGTTTACAAGAGTTGATAAATGTGTTGCAGGGCTTGATGTAATTTTGTCTGTAACTCCACCAAGTCCTTCTTGAATAAGTTGTCTAAGTGACCAACCTGCACAATATCCAGAAAACATTGAAAGGTCATGGATATGAAAAGCGGCTGTTTTATGTGCTTCTTTTACTTCTTTTGAATAGATATTGTTAAGCCAATAATTAGCTGTCATCGTTCCAGAATTGTGTAAAATCAAACCACCAAGCGAAAAATTTACATTTGCATTTTCGTTTACGCGCCAGTCGCTTTGTCCAAGATAGCCGTCCATTGTTTTATTAATGTCAAGCATTAGATTTTTAGCATCACGAACTGCTTCGTGTCGTGAGCGATAGAGAATATATGCTTTAGCAATTTCTACTTCTTTGTTTTCGATAAGTGCGTTTTCAACTAAGTCTTGAATTTCTTCAATTGCAGGAATTGAATGCGCACGACGACCAGCTAAAAGAAGTCGAAGTTTTTCTTCTACCGCATCTGTTAAATTTGATGCTTTTTCGGAATTAGGGAATTTTTCTACTGCTTCAATTGCCTTTCCGATTGCCTTTTCAATTTTGGTCCTATCGTAAGCAACGATATCGCCAGATCTTTTTACGACGCTTTTTATAAAACTTTGTGTTTCGGCGTCTTGTGATGTGCCTAAGAAACTTTTCCATTCAGGGAATACTGATTGGTTACTCATTTTAGGTCCCCCCCAATTTTCTTTACCTCACTGATAAACTCATCGAGATTGTTGAATTTTTTATATACAGATGCAAACCTAATGTATGCAACTTTATCTACAGTAGCAAGTCTTGCAAGAACTAATTCTCCAAGTTCAGTTGTTGTAATTTCGCGCGAAATTCGACCGCGTACAAGTGCTTCATCTTCAATTTCACTGACAATTAAATCTGTCATCGAAGTCGCAATTGGGCGTTTTTCAAGAGCACGAATTATTCCTTTTGAAAGTTTTTCTCTGTCAAAAGGTTCTCGTCTGCCATCTTTTTTTACAACCATAAATGGTTTTTCTTCAATTCGCTCGTGGCTTGTAAATCTGTATCCGCATTGAAGACATTCTCGACGGCGTCTGATTATTTCGCCTTCGCCAAGCGTTCTTGATTCAATTACTTTGTCATCATTAGTGCCACAATTTGGACATCTCATTTTATTACCTTAATTCGTATATAGTGTTAAAAACAAATTATCGCTATTATACAGCACTAAATATGAATATACAAGTGAATTTATAAATAATTTACATTTTTTATTGCTTTTTTTTGCTAAAAAGTTAATTTGTAGATTTCTTTTAATATAAGTTTTTTTAATGGTGGTTTTTTGCTAGAAAGTCTAATTATTATGTGAATTTCTGTAACAAGCAAGAAAATCATAAACAAAGCAGAAAACCATTCTCCAAAGCGTGCATAAACTGTCAAGTAACTTTCATAAACTGGAATGCTTTTAGAAAGATAAGTGCTTTTAAAAAGTGGCAAGTTCCAAAGAATGCGCCCTGATGGTTCTTCTACAATCGTATATCCAGAATTTGTAGAACGAAGCATCGTTGTACGAAATTCAATTGCTCTGTACCAAGAGATTACAAAATGTTGATATTCAGAAGATTCTGTCATACTCCAAGAATCGTCTGTAATATTTACAAAAAGTTCTGTACCATTTTTTTTCAACTTTGCAAATATATCGGCGTATGCGTCTTCAAAACAAATCGGAATGCTTATATTGACATTTTGATTTGGATAATCAGATGATTCAATCGGAAAAACTTTAAATTCAGTTCCTGCAACCCAACCGCTAGAAAAACCGACTATCTTTTGTAGTGCCATTTGAACAAATTTATTATCTGCAAAAGGAATTTTTTCTGCAAAAGGCACAAGATGAATTTTTGCATAATAATCTTGATAAAGTCCGTCTTTTCCAAAAAGAATAGCTGCGTTAGAAAATTTATCTTGTTCAAAATCTTGGCAATAAGGAGCACCGATAATTGTTGGAGCACCAATATTTGCCAAAAAGGGAGTTAATGGCTGAATATTTGAATTTAATCGATTTTCTTCTGGGAATGATTTAAAAAATGTGTTTGCTCCTAACGGAAATGGATATGACAAAACGCCTTCGCTCCAAACAACTAAATCTGCTTTTTTGTTTTGTTCTTGAAAATCTTGTACGCCTTTGAGTGTCAAAATTTCAGATGCAATAATATTTTCAAGGTCATTTGGTTGATTCCAAGGGTCGTAATTTTGTTGAATTAAAATTGTATTAAGATGTTTTATAGGAATTCTTGGTTTTGTATATTGAAAGGTTCCATAAATTATAGAAATCATAAAAAAAACTAACAAGGCAGAAAATATATTTTTGTTTTTTATAAATGCTTTTTTATAATTGAATTTGCCTAAATCAATTGTAAAAAATGCAAAAGTGGTAGCAAAAAAACTAAACAAAAATGTAATTGCACGTACGCCTGTAATATCGACAATTTGCACAAGAATTTTTAAATCAAATGCCGTCATCGGCAAAGTTCCCCAAGGATAACCTAAAAAGCCACGCGATTTTGTAAATTCCCAAATTGTATAAACTGCAGAATACCATAAAACTTTGAAAGCGTTGGAATTAAAAAAAGAAATTGAATTATATTCTGTGTACAAATCTTTTTGTTTTAAAAGATGTGGAAGAAAATACAAAACACAAAAAAAAGAATGAATTGCTACTGTTCCTAATGCTGATGCTCCAAGCGTAAAAATCGCAAAATCTTTAAAATACGCAAGCCAAAAACTTGAAAGTAGATGAACTGTAAGCGTTTGAATAATTATAAGAAAAAAAGTTTGTTTAAGGTTTTTGCTTTTTTCCATAGAAACAAAGTGAGGAATTAAAGCACAAAGTCCAAAAATAAATGTGCCAAACTTAAAATATTGGTTTGGAATTGCAAGTGCAAAGAGAATTCCTGATATTAATTCAAGAAAAACAAGATATTTAAATTGCATTGGACGCTATTATATAATTGAAAGATATTTTGTTCAATTCAATTTGATTAATTAAATAAAGTAGGTTATAATTCTATAT
>CAZOTD010000106.1:0-6079 GCA_964582685.1 uncultured Treponema sp.
TAGCAACACTATGGAAAAGAAATTATCGTCTATTCTTTCTGTTATCAACTTTCAAGCAGTTGCCGCAGATGGAAAAACTCCTTTGGATTTAGATGTCATTGGAATGACTCCAATTTCAGATATAGTTTTTGATTCTCGCAATGTTTGTCCAGGTTCACTTTTTTTTGCACTTCCTGGACTTCATACAGATGGAAATAAATATATCGCCGATGCAATTGAACAAGGCGCAAATGTAATTATTTATCAAGGTGAAATAGAGCATGAAGAAAGTTTGAAAATTGCAAAACTTATTATTCGTCGTGGAATTGATGAATTAGGCAAAAAATATGTTCCATTTCCTGTTTTTCTAAAAGTAGAAAATGCAAGACAAGCGATGGCACCAGTTGCTGATGCTTTTTATGATTCACCGTCTAAAAAACTTGCAGTCATTGGAATTACTGGAACAGAAGGTAAGTCAAGTACAGTTTCATTTGTTTGGCAAATGTTAAGACTTCTAGGACATAAAGCAGGATTTATTTCTACAGTTCAATATTCACTTGGCGAACAAGCAATGCCAAATCCTCAACATACGACAACTCCAGAAGCGCCTGTTGTTCAAAAATATCTTTACGACATGGTTCAAAATGGTTGTGAATATGCAGTTGTAGAATGTTCAAGTCATGGACTTTCAAAAAAATTAAATCGGCTTGGAAATGTTTATTTTGATTGTGGCATTTGTATGAATGTTACTTTGGAACATCTTGAATTCCATAAAACTTTTGAACAATATCGTGATGATAAGGCAAATCTATTTCGTGCACTTGATGAACATGACCATATTAAAGTTATCAAAGGTGAAAAACAAATTGTTCCTTCATTTGGAATTGTAAATCTTGAAGATTCTTCTGCTGAATATTTTATTAATTCTACAAAACAAAAAATTTACGGTTTTACAACAGAGGGAATGGCAGGTGTTGCTGCCGCAAAAACTGGAGAAAATGCAATTCAATTACCGAAAATTCCAGATGGACTTGCATATCTTCGGGCAAAAAATATTGCTGCTGCCAGATTTGGAATTTCTTTTACTCTTGAACTTGATGCAAAATCAGCTAAAATTGCGCTTAACGCAGATCCTCTAATTCCTCGTGAACATTCAAATATTCAAGTGCGCACGACAATTCCCGGAGCATTTAACACATACAATATTATGGCAACTATGATTGCTGTAAGTGGTTTGACGGGCACTGATTTTGTAATGCTTTCGGAATTTGTTCCAAAGTTAAAATCAATTACGGGAAGAATGACAACAGTTGAAATGGGACAAGATTTTGAAGTAATTGTTGATTATGCACATACGCCTTCAAGTTTTGAAACAATATTTCCTTCAATTAAGAAACGATGTGAAGGTCGACTTTTTGCACTTTTTGGTTCAGCGGGAGAGCGTGATTTAACAAAGCGTCCGCTGCAAGGAGAAATTGCAGGAAGATTTTGCGATGTCGTTGTGCTTTCTGATGAAGATCCTCGTGGAGAAGATTCTGTTCAACTTTTGGAAGATATTGCAAAAGGATGTCGTATTGCTGGAAAAAAAGATGGGATTGATTTATTCATAATTGCTGACAGACCGACTGCGATTAGAAAAACCTTTTCAATGGCACAAAAAGGCGATATTGTGTTGCTTTTAGGAAAAGGCCACGAAAATTCAATTATATATAAAGATTTCGTTATGCCTTACGATGAAATTGCGGAAGCAAAAAAAGCGTTGCAAGAAATGCTAAAATAATTTTACTTCAAACATATTAGAGGAAAAAATGAAAACAGTTGCAATTATTTATGGTGGAAAATCAAGTGAACATGAAGTTTCTCTTGTTTCGGCATCAAGCGTTATAAGAAATATTAATCGAAATAAATTTAACATTTGCCTTATTGGAATTACAAAAAAAGGCGTTTGGTATAAACAACCAGATTCTGAACTTGAAAGAGTTCTTTCTAATCAAGATGCTGTATTGCAAATCCTTGAAGATAAAAACAATATTGTTTCAATTTTACCGTCTGGAAGACAAAATTGTTTTCTTACATTAAATGGAACAATCTCTGTGCAAATTGTGTTTCCTGTAGTTCATGGAACTTTTTGTGAAGACGGAACTTTACAAGGTTTGCTTGATATGGCAGAAATTCCTTATGTTGGTTGTGGTTGTTTGTCGAGTGCTCTTACAATGGATAAAGAAAAAACAAAAGTTATTTGGAGCAAAGCAGGTCTTAATGTTGTTCCTTATGTTTTGATGACGCGTTCAATTCTTAATAATTCAAAAAAGTATGATCAAGTTTTTTCTTATGCTATTGAAGAATTAGGATTTCCACTTTTTGTAAAACCTTGTAATGCAGGTTCTTCAGTTGGGGCAAGTAAAGCAACTTCAAAAAAAGAATTGTCGATGGCATTGACAGAAGCATTTTTGTGGGACAATAAAGTTTTAATTGAAAAAGCAATTAATGCAAGGGAAATTGAATGTAGCGTTACAGGCATTTCTTGCCTTGAAGATGAATTAAATCCTTGTTCGGTTTGCAAAGCGTATCTTCCAGGCGAAATACTGCCAACACATTCATTTTATGATTATGATGCAAAATATAACGATCCAGATGGGGCTGAACTTCAGATTCCTGCAAATATTTCTGACGAGCAAATTCAAGAAATTCAAAAACTTGCAGTTGATGCTTATCGTGCGGTTGATGCGTCTGGTTTAAGTCGTGTTGATTTTTTTATCAGCAAAGATGATGGAAAAATTTATCTCAATGAAATTAATACATTGCCAGGCTTTACTTCAATCAGTATGTTCCCAAAAATGTGCAATGCGTCTGGTTTAAAATATTCTGATTTAATTGAACTGCTTTTAGAAGAAGCATTGGAAAAGTATAATTCAAAAAGTGAATTACAAACTTCAATTTAATTTTAATATCTAGAAATTGCTAAAACAGGAGGAAACAATTGTGAGTGCAAATGTTTTTGTTTATCCAGAAGGATGTTATTTTAATTCTCTCGATGATATAAAAGATAAACATATTACTGTAATGGGACTTGGTTTAAATGGTGGAGGAGAAGCGTCAGTTAGATTTCTTTTGAAGCACGGAGCGTATGTTCTTGTTACAGATATGAAAACCGCCGACCAACTAAAACCTACAATTGATTCTATAACTTCTGATAAATCGCTTGATATTTCTCGTCTTACTTGTGTTCTTGGTGAACATCGCATTGAAGATTTTGAAAATGCCGATTGTGTAATCAAAAATCCGAGTGTTAAAATACAAGACAATAGATTTTTACAAGCAGCAAAGGCAATTGAAACAGATATAAGCCTTTTTCTAAAGTTCACTAAAGCAAAAATTATTGCCGTAACAGGAAGCAAAGGAAAATCAAGTACAGTAAGTGCAATATATTATGGACTTCAAAAAACAGGATTTGAAGTTTTCCTTGGAGGAAATATTACTGTAAGTCCTTTAACTTTTCTTGAAGAAACTTCAGAAAAATCAATTGTTGTTCTCGAACTTTCAAGTTGGCAACTTGCCGATTTACGAGGGAGAAAACTTTTAAAACCATATATCGCTCTGATTACGAAAATTGTTCCTGACCATCAAAATTGGTATGAAAATATGGGTGATTATGTTGCCGATAAGCGATTGATTTATGCAAATCAAACAAAAGAAGATTATACAATTGTTGATTTTGATGGTGATGAAATTGGTACTGGTCCTAATTGTGGAGGTTCTTGGGGTGACCTTTTTGCTCGAGAAACAAAAGGTACTGTAATTCGTTATAGCAAAAATGATCTTGAAGTTCATGCAAAAGGAATTAATGGGGCTTGGCAAAGTTATGATGAGGATAATGTCTTTTCGGGAATGGTAAAACTTCCTGGTTGGTCAACATCAAAAAAAGTTCTAGGTAAATTAAAAGTTCCAGGAAACCATATGAAATGCAATGTATTAAATGCCGCTCTTGTTCTTGCCATAATGGGCGTTGAGCCGACAACAATTGAGCAAGTGCTTTCTAAATGGTCAGGAATTCCTCATCGACTTCAATATTTTCATTCTTGGAAAACAAGCAACGGAAATGTATTTAAGTTTTATAATGATTCTTGTTCTACAGTGCCAGAAGCCGCATCCGTTGCAAGTCAAGCTTTTGGAAAACCAGTTGTGTTTATTACAGGTGGAACAGATAAAGGTCTTGATTTTAGAATTCTTGCAGAAACATTAAATTATAAAAAATCATATAGCTCAAAAACTGCTGGTCTTTATCTTCTTGCAGGAAGCGGAACTGATAAACTTGTAAAACTTCTTGAACAAGATAAAACGGAATACAAAGGTCCTTACAATACTCTTTCTGAATTACTCGATGCATTAAAATTAGATCTTGATAGAACTAATTGTGATTATTGTTCTGATGTTATCGTTTTTTCACCAGGTGCAACAAGTTTTGGAATGTTTGCAAATGAATTTGAGAGAGGAAATAAATTTATGAAACTTGTAGAGGAAAAATTTTAATACAAACATTTAATCAATATTCATTTTTTTCTTGAACTTTTTTTTTGCACGAAAAAATAATTCTTTTAAAGTATGTTTCTATTATGGAAAATATGGAACAAAATCTCGACTTTAATCGAACTTTAGAAGAACTTGAAGAATTTAATGCAACACATATTTTTGTTCAGGACGACGATGTGCTTAATGTTGCAAAAAATAACTTTAAGATTGAATATCTTTTTCCTTGGCAACGACTTGTTATCTCAAATATACTCGATTCTTACAAAGAGCAAAATTCTTTAGAAATTCAAATGTCAAAAGAAAAAGATTTAAATGACAATGATTTTACTGATGCATTTTGTCTTGGTAAGCAAATTGTACTTTTACCTACAGGTGCTGGAAAATCTATGTGTTTTCTTGTTCCCGCAATTATGCTTCCTGGTCCGACTTTGATTATTTATCCGCTTTTAGCTTTAATGTCAGATCAAGAACGTCGAATGAAGAATGCAGCTATTGAATCTGTTACTTTTAAAGGTGGACAAACAGAACAAGAGCGAGAAGAAAATTTTAGACGCTTAAAAAACGGTGCAAAAATAATTCTTGCAAATCCAGAAGTTCTAAAAAATCAATCGCTAATAAAAAGATTGAAGCAATGTAATATAAGTCACATTGCAATTGATGAAAGTCATTGCGTTGCAGAATGGGGTGACACATTTAGACCAGCATATCTTGAACTTGGAAATGTATTAAAGCAACTTGAAGTAAAAATTGTCACAGCATTTACAGCAACTGCAAGCCCAAAAGTTCTAGAAAGAATTTCTCAAGTGCTTTTCGAAAATAATTCTCATATTGTCCGTTCTGAAAGTGACAGACCAAACATTCATTACTTTGTAAAATACGCTTTAGCAAAAAAACTGGAAGTTTTTAGAATATGCAAAACTGCTCCAAGACCAATTCTTATTTTTTGTGGAACAAGACGCAAAGCAGAAGATATGGCTTTTGATTTGGCAGAATATTTTTCTTTTGACCAAGTTCGTTTTTATCATGCAGGTTTGTCGCTAGAAGAAAAAAAGACAATCGAAAAATGGTATTTTCCAAACAAAAATGCAATACTTTGCACAACTTGTGCTTTTGGAATGGGAGTTGATAAACCTGACATTCGAACTGTAATTCATCTTGAGCCAAGCACAACTGTCGAAAGTTATATTCAAGAAGCAGGCCGTGCTGGGCGTGATAGAAAAGACGCTGACGCAATTCTTTTATGGAATCACAACGATTCAAAATTTTTTGATACTTTCCCAAAAAACTCACGACAACGCATAATAAAAGAATTTGCACTTTCTAAAACTTGTAGGCGGCAAGTTCTTCTTAATGCACTTGGCGCAGAACAAGCCGTTTGTTCTGGTTGTGATGTTTGCAATAATCTTAGTCAGAATAAAAAACTTCCACATCTTGAAGAAGCATTTGATTCAAAACTTGCATTAAAATTTATAAAATTTCATCAACGCGAATTTTCTAAAAATGAATTGATTCCAAAATTAAAAAAGGAATTAAATTCCAAAGAACTTAAATATTTTGGTTATAATATTTG
>CAZOTD010000107.1:0-5949 GCA_964582685.1 uncultured Treponema sp.
ATATTCAAATTTCTGTTATTCTGTATAAACCTGCTTTTTGCAGGAACTAACTAATTTTTATGGAGTCCGAAATGGCAACAAGAAGAAGTCCTAGATTCAAAGAATGTAGAAGACTTGGTGTAAACGTATGTGGTCACCCTAAAGCATTGGACAGAGCAAATAGTCCTGCTTTCAGTAAAAAACACAAAACTTCAGAATATGGTTTGCAGTTAATCGAAAAACAAAAGATTAAAGCATATTACAATATTTTGGAAAAACAACTCGTAAGAGCGTATAAAGCGGCTTCAAAAGCAAGCGGAAATACTGGCGAAGAACTTATCATCGGTCTTGAATGTCGCTTAGACAATCTTGTTTACAGAATTGGATTTGCAAATTCAATTCGTATGGCTCGCCAAATGGTTAGCCATCGCCATATCCTTGTTAATGGAAAATGCGTTAACATTCCTTCATTCAAGGTGAAAGTAGGTTCAACAATTCAACTTTGCGAAAAAGCTCGAAAAAGTGAACAGTTCAAAAAATGCTTCTTGAGTGATAATAAAGCGCCTCTGGCTTACATTTCACGCGATGAAGAAAACTTTGCTGGAACACTTTCTTCTCTTCCTACAAGAGATGAAATTCCTGTTTACGTTAAAGAACAACTTGTAGTTGAATTCTACTCTAAATAATAATTAGGGTGATTATGCAAAAAGCAAAGCGAGATAAAACCGCTTTGCTTTTTTTATAATTTCTATTCATTTCTATTTTGGTAAAAAAAATGGCAACGATTTTTGATTATTTAAAATGGCGCGGAGATATTTCATTTAAAGAATCAAAACTTAATAAAATTGATGCTTTAATTTTTGCACATTTATCTTATTCTTTATTTGACGATTTAATTCCCGAAGATTTCCGAAAAAAAACTGAATTATCGCAATTTGCGGTCGACTTTAAAAATTCTCCAGATTATCTTGAACGAATAAGCGACACTTTTGTTGAGAAAAAAAAAGTTACTGATTTAACACAAAAACTTGCAGAAACACGTCGCTTTCGTGATGTAAAAATTACCGGCTATATAAATAAACGCGATGAACAAGCGGCTGAACAATTTTCTGCAATTACATTTATTGCAAACAAAGTCGCAGTAATTGCTTTTCGAGGAACTGACGATTATATTACAGGTTGGCACGAAGATTTTAATATTGGCTGGCAAGAAGAAATTCCTGCTGTAAAAGATGCGATGGATTATTTAAATCAATTCGCAAAAAAATTCCATGGAAAAATTATTTTAACAGGACATTCTAAAGGTGGACATATTGCGGTTTCTGTAGCGGCAAAAGCGAACTCTCGTATTCAACGAAAAATTGTGGCAATTTATAATTTTGATGGTCCTGGTTTTTCTAAAGAATTTCTTGAAGGTCCACTTTATACAAAAATTGCCGAAAGAACTTTTTGGATTTATCCACGATGTTCTCTTGTTGGAATGATTTTTCATCATCCAGATAAATATGAAGTTTGTGATACAGATGCATTTGGAATTAAAGGTCACAATGCACTTTATTGGAATTTGCTAGGTGCAGGTTTTGATACAGTTCCAGAGTTAGAAGACGCATCAATTTTCTTTAATAATGCTTTTAACGATTGGTGCGAAAGTCTTACAAAAGAGCAAATTAAAAATTTCGTTTCGGTTTTGTTTGATATTATCGAATCTTCTGGCGTAAAAACTATTGGCGAAATTACAGCAAATTTTTTTACCTCGATTACTAAAATGCTTTCCAAATATTCATCTTTAGATAAAGAATCAAAAACAGAGCTTAAAAAGATTTTAAAAATTATGTCAGACGCTATTGTAAAAAATAGCAAACTTGAAAAAATCGAAAAAGATGAAATTGAGATAAAAGTTTAACTGCAAGAACCAAAAAAAATGCAAACCTTGTTTTGTTGCTTAAAACAAGATTTGCATTCTACTAAATAATGATAATCAGCAATTCAAATTAAGAAATTGGCTCTATCCAAAATTGATTTGAATCCGTACTTTTTACATATTTCTGCTTGAGTTCAGAAAGAACAGCGTAATGAAGCGTTTCTCGATGAGCCTCTCGACTTTCTTGATCTTGCCATTTTTCAAGAATACAAATATCATCATCGCTGTCTAGTGCAAGATAAAGTTCGTATTCTAAATTTCCTACTTCGGATCTTGAAAATTCACGAATGTTATTATCTCGAAAACGTCTATAAAATTCTTGTCGAGTTCC
The DNA here is from genome assembly GCA_964582685.1 of uncultured Treponema sp. Lineage (GTDB taxonomy): Bacteria > Spirochaetota > Spirochaetia > Treponematales > Treponemataceae > Treponema_D. Next base: position 2,232 of record CAZOTD010000107.1, read on the forward strand.
TTTTTTTAAATGAAATCTTGTCTGAACAAATAAAGCTTTCATAATATACCTCTAACTTGCAAGAATCACTTCCATGGAAAAGTAAAAAGTCCGTAAATGTAAATAAAAATAATTGCAATTGGAACAAAGTATTTAAAAAGTGGCTTCATCCACTTTTTAACTTTTATGCCTTTGCCGTGATTTGCTTCAGCAACAAAATTGTCCCAATTCCAACCAAATTTATAACAACAGAAAAGTGCAAGAACAAGAGAACCAAGTGGCAAAATATTATTGGAAATAATAAAGTCCCAAAAATCAAGCCAAGTAGAACCTTCTGCAAAAGGTTGAAAATGAAGTACGCTATAACCAAGTGCAGTTGTAAGCGAAAGTGCAAATACTATAATTCCGCAAATAATAGAAGCAATTGGTCTACTAAGCCCCGTAAGTTCTCGGAACATTGCAATTATATTTTCGCAAACAGCCAAAACTGTAGAAAGTGCCGCAAAAACCATAAAAAGAAAGAATATAGTTCCCCACCATTGACCGCCATTCATGTTGTTAAATACAGAAACCATTGTATCAAACAAAAGGCTAGGACCTGCCCCAACTTCAAGATTAAAAGTAAAACATGCTGGAAAAATAATAATTCCTGCCATTATAGCGACAATCGTATCGAGCACAATAACTGTTATAGATTCGCCCATAAGTGAATAATCTTTGTCAATGTAACTTCCAAAAATCGCCATACTTCCCATTCCGACAGAAAGTGTAAAAAAGGCTTGATTCATAGCGCTTACAATTACGCCACCATTGATTTTTGAAAAATCAGGAATAAGATAAAACTTAATTCCTTCCTTAGCACCAGAAAGTGTTAAACTGCGAATTGCTAGAACCGCCATAAGTGCAAGAAGTGCTACCATCATAACTTTTGTTACACGTTCAAGACCGTTATGCAAATCAAAACAGAGAATTCCAAAAGTGATTATGACAATTGCTAGAAGATAAATAACATTTTGTTTTGAATCAGTAATCATAGAAACAAATCCAAGATTTTGAATATGTTCAGGTAAAGCATTTGAAGAAGTTTGAAACAGTGAACTAAATGACCAAGATGCATATTTACAAAAATAGCAAAGAATCCAACCAGCAACAACAGTATAAAATGCCATCAACGCAATATTTCCAGCAAGAAAAAAATAACCAGGTATTCCCCAGATTTTTTTGTCTGGTCGTAAAGTTTTTAACATACGAAGAGGGCTTTTTTGTGCCGCACGTCCAATCGAAAATTCCATAGTCATACTCGGAAGTCCAAGCAAAAGCAAACATAAAATATAAATAAATATAAAAGAGCCGCCACCATTTTGACCACACATCCAAGGAAATTTCCAAACATTTCCACATCCAATCGAACAACCAGCGGCAATCATAATAAAGCCGATTCTACTTCCTAAGCGTTCTCGCCCAGCCAAAACAAAACCTCCTAATTTAGTAATACTGTTTTTTGTAATATATTTAGAATAAAGGCAAATTCTCAGTTTTGCAAGATTTTTTCCTTTACTTTTGCAAATTTCCATTATATAGTTCATTTTATGAATAAGAAAACATTTATGATTTTGAAATCAATTTTTGGTTTGTTGTTAATTGCACTTTTTTGTGCAAGTTTTGTTTCTTGTAGCAAAGAAGACAATGCAGAAACTGACAATCTTCCTCAATTTGTAAAAGATGAAATGGAACTTGTCTGGGCAGATGAATTTGACGGCGAAAGCAATGAACCAGATCCTAAAAAATGGAATTACAATGTTGGTGGCAACGGTTGGGGAAATAGCGAAGTTCAAAATTACACAGAAGACCGCGAAAATTCCTTTGTAAGTAACGGAACATTAAAAATCGTTGCCAAACGAAATGCCAACGACAGATGGACAAGTGCACGACTTGTAACAAGTTTTAGGCAAGCATTTACATACGGTTATATTGAATTTCGTGCAAAGTTGCCAGTTGAACAAGGTTCTTGGCCGGCACTTTGGATGTTGTCACAATTTGAAAGTTACGGAAAATGGCCTCGCAGTGGCGAAATCGATGTTATGGAATATGCAACGAATTTTTGGGGCAAAAAGGCGTATGGAACAGTTCACTGTAAAGCAGGCTCTGGAGGAAACTCTGTCAACAGTGATTATAAAGAAATTGCCGATGCAACAAAATGGCATACTTATGCAATCGATTGGAATGAAGATGCTCTGACTTGGTATTACGATGGTGAAGAAGTAACAAAATATGAAAATCCACATAATTCAGACAAATCTTGGGAAGCATGGCCCTTTGACAAACCATTTTACATTATTATGAATGTAGCAATGGGAGGAGAACTTGGAGGCGAGATTCCAAAAAAAACAAAGCAATGTCAAATGGAAGTTGATTATGTAAGAGTTTATCAAAAAATTGCACGTTGAATTAGTTGAATTATAGGAGAAAACTATGAGAGTATTATTTATTGGTGGAACTGGAACAATCAGTATGGCAATTACTAATCGCCTTGCAGAAACAGGACATGAAGTTTTTTTGCTTAATCGCGGTTCACGAACAGAAGAACTTCCAGAAAAAATTCGAATAATCAAAGCAGACATTAATGACGAAGAAGATGTAAAATCAAAACTTGCTGGAATTTCTTTTGACAGCGTTTGTGATTTTATTGGATTTGTTCCTTCTCAACTTGAAAGAGATTTTAGATTGTTTAATGGCAAGACAAAACAATTTATGTACATCAGTTCTGCGTCAGCATATCACAAACCGGCTCGTTCTTACATAATCAATGAAGGAACAACGCTTGCAAATCCGTATTGGGAATATTCTCGCAATAAAATCGCTTGCGAAGAACTTTTGATGAAATATTATCGCGAAGAAAATTTCCCAATCACGATTATTAGACCAAGTCATACTTACGATGAACGTTCTGTTCCGCTCGGTGTTCACGGAAACAATGGAAGTTGGCAAGTTATCAAACGAATGCTCGAAGGAAAGCCTGTTATAATTCATGGCGATGGAACTTCTCTTTGGACAATGACACATAATTCCGATTTTGCAAAAGGTTTTTGCGGACTTATCGGAAATCCGCACGCAATTGGCGAAGCGTTTCAGATTACAAACGATGAAACTTTAACTTGGAATCAAATTTATGAATGCATTGCAAATATTCTTGGCGTAAAATTGAATGCAGTTCATATTTCGTCGGAATTTCTTGCAGCTGTAAGCGATTATGATTTTACAGGCGGATTGATTGGCGACAAAGCAAGTTCTGTTGTATTTGACAATTCAAAATTAAAAAAAGCCGTTCCAGAATTTAAACCAACAGTTCATTTTGAAGACGGAGTTCGAAGAACTATAAAAAACATCTTGGCAAATCCTGAACTTCAAAAAGACGACCCAGAATTTGACAAATGGTGCGACAAAGTGATTTCGGCAATCGAAAAAACAAAAGCAGAATTAAGTCAAAAATAAATAACCTACAAATAATTGGGTTTGTGTTTAAACCCAATTATCTTTTGACCTAAATATTTTTTGCAAAAACTAACTTTATATTGGAAGCTAAAATAGGAGTTAAAATTGAAACTTAATGAATTATCTGTCGGTGAATGTGCAAAGATAAAAAAAGTTGGAGGAACTGGTGCGTTGCGCCAGCATTTTCTTGATATGGGAATTCTTCCTAAAGCCGAACTTCAATTTGTAAAAACGGCACCAATGGGCG
>CAZOTD010000108.1:0-5933 GCA_964582685.1 uncultured Treponema sp.
CGTTGTTGCTCCATTGTAGCATTGGAACAGTTTATTGTTGGTCGATTTTTAGTCAAGAAATTGCTGATTACATTGGGTTTTCAAAAGGTGCTGTGGAATGGGCGTTTAGTTTTGCGATTTTCTTTTTAGGAATGTCTGCCGCTTTTCTTGGCAATCTTGTAGAAAAAAACATTCATAAATCATCGTTAATAGCTTCTATCACTTTTGCCGCAGGAATGGCAGGAACTGGATTTTTTATTTGGTTTGGAGGAAATCATCAGCATAACATAATTTCACTTATAGGAATTTATATTTGTTATGGTTTTATAATGGGAATCGGTTTAGGAACTGGTTATCTTTCGCCAGTAAAAACACTTATGCTTTGGTTTAAAGATAAGAAAGGTCTTGCAACGGGACTTGCTGTTGCAGGATTTGGAGCTGCAAAAGCAATTGCTTCTCCTATTATGCAAAAACTTCTTGGCAACAATCAAAATGGCGAAATTTACAAAATGTTTTACATTCTTGCAATTGTTTATTTTGTAATGATGTTTGTGGGACATCTTCTTCTTGCAAAGCCAGCTGACTGGGTTGAGCCACAACAAAAATCAAAAGAAGATGGAATTCTTGCAACATTAAAACGTGAACCGATTATTTCTTACATTGCAATTTGGTTGATGTTCTATTTGAATATTACTTGTGGACTTGCATTAATAAGTCAAGAAAAAATGATTGTAAAATGTATCGGTCTTGGAAGTTCGGTTGGAATCATTTCTACAATCTCGGCAATTTTTAATGCTGGTGGACGATTAGGATTTTCTGCTTGGGCGGATCATCTAAAAGACAGAAACACAATTTATAAACTTATTTTTATTCTTTCAATTATTTTTACTGTTCTTGTATTAGCAACAAGTGGAATTGAAAACGCTTCGGACAATATTATTCTTACTATTTTTGTTCTTGCATTGCTTTTTATTGTTAATGCTGGATATGGTGGAGGATTTTCAAATATTCCGACTTTGTTAAGTGACCATTATGGAATGGGTTCTATTTCTGCCATTCATGGAATTACTCTTTCTGCTTGGGCTTTTGCTGGGTTGACAGGAAATCAATTGGCAAATGCAATTGTATCTCATACTGGAAAATTTATTGAAGTTCATGGAAGTACTGTAAATCCAACTGGTTACCAAAATGTTTTAATCGTTACTGGTTGTTTATATTTAGTTGCGTTGATTTTATCTTTGTTCTTTGTAAAACCAATTAAAAGTAAAGCGGAATAAAAAACTGTCGCATATTTTCTAAAATTATTTATTGTTCAACTAAAAAAAGACTCATTATTTCGATGAGTCTTTTTTTATCTTTTTTCAAGGAAAAGTTTTTTAAAAGTGTCTTTACAGAATGTCAATATATTCGCCTCTCAAGGCTTTGTTCATACTTCGAACGGCGCAAAATTTTCCGCACATACTACAAGTGTCATTGTGATCATCTTCTGGCATTCTGCTTTGGCGAATTGATTTTGCTGTTTCTGGATCAAGTGCATATTCATATTGTTTTTCCCAATCAAGAACTCTACGAGCGTCTGCCATTTTGTCATCAATGTCGCGAGCATGTGCAATTCCTTTTGCAATATCAGCTGCATGTGCCGCAATTTTTGCTGCAATAATTCCTTGTTTAACATCATCAAGATTTGGAAGTGCCAAGTGTTCTGCTGGAGTTACATAACACAAAAAGCTAGCACCATTCATTGCTGCAACTGCTCCCCCAATTGCCGCCGTTATGTGATCGTAACCAGGTGCAACATCTGTTACAAGCGGACCTAAAACATAAAACGGTGCACCGTCGCATAAAGTTTTTTGAACTTCCATATTTGCTGCGATTTGATTAAGTGGAACATGGCCTGGTCCTTCAACTATAACTTGAACATTATGTGCCCAAGCACGCTTTGTAAGTTCGCCAAGACGAACAAGTTCTTCAATTTGACAAACATCAGTTGCATCTGCAAGACAGCCTGGACGACAAGCGTCTCCTAGCGAAATCGTAACATCATATTGTTCGCAAATATCAAGAATTTGGTCGTAATTTTCGTAAAAAGGATTTTCATTTCCTGTCATGCTCATCCAGGCAAATACAAGAGAGCCACCTCGACTTACAATATTCATTTTGCGCTTATGATTTTTGATTTGGTCAATTGTCTTTCGTGTAAGTCCGCAATGTAGAGTAACAAAATCAACTCCGTTTTCCGCATGCAAACGAATTACATCAATAAAATCTTTTGCACTCAAAGTTGCAAGATCGCGTTGATAATGAATAACTGCATCATAAACTGGAACTGTTCCAATCATACAAGGACATTCTTCGACAAGTTTCTTTCTAAATGGTTCAGTATTTCCGTGACTAGATAAATCCATAATTGCATCTGCCCCGAGTTTTACGGCGCTAAGAACTTTTTCCATTTCAAGATTATAATCTTTACAATCCCGACTAATTCCAATATTTGCATTTATTTTAGTTTTGAGCATACTTCCGATGCCTGCTGGATTTAGACATTTATGAAATTTATTTGCACAAATTGCAATTTTTCCTGTGGCGACTAATTCACGAATTTTTTCTTCTGCCATAAATTCTTTTTGTGCAACAATTTTCATTTGTGGTGTGATAATACCTTTTCGAGCCGCGTCCATTTGTGTTGTGTAATTCATTTTTCCCCCGCGCGTTTTATTTTTCAATTTTTTACAATTGATTTGCAATATCGTAAATAAGTTTTTCTGTTTTTTCCCAACCTAAACATGGATCTGTAATTGATTTTCCGTAGCAGCCTTCGCCAGGTTTTTGAGCACCGTCTTCAATATAACTTTCTATCATAAATCCTTTTACAAGTTTTTTTATGCGTTCGTCATGGCGAGCAGAGTGAAGAACGTCCATTACAATTCGTGGTTGTTCAAAAGGATTTTTATTTGAATTTGAATGGTTTGTATCAACAACAACACCTGGATTTTGAAGTTCACGCGTATTATATTCTTCGCAAAGCCGAATAAGATCTTCATAGTGATAGTTTTGAACATTGTTTCCATGTTTGCTTGTGCTTCCACGTAGAATAGCATGAGCATACGGATTTCCTTCTGATTGAACTTCCCAACCGCGATAAATAAAAGTATGCCGTTTTTGTGCAGCAAGAATTGCATTCATCATTACAGTAAAATCTCCACTTGTCGGATTTTTCATTCCAACAGGAACTTCGATTCCGCTTGCTGTAAGACGATGTTGTTGATTTTCTACAGAACGAGCCCCGACTGCAACATAACCGAGCAAATCATCAAGGTAACGATAATTTTCTGGATAAAGCATTTCGTCAGCACATGCAAATCCAGTTTCTGCAACAGCGCGCATGTGGAGATGACGAGTTGCAATAATTCCTTTGAACATATCAGGTTTTGCGTTTGGATTTGGTTGATGCAACATTCCTTTATAACCTTCACCAGTTGTGCGTGGTTTGTTAGTGTAGATACGTGGAACGATAAGAATTTTTTCGCACACTTTTTCTTGAATAGGAATTAACCTTGTAATGTAATCAATTACACTTTCTTCGTTGTCAGCAGAGCAAGGTCCGATTATTAGAATAAGTTTGTTTGATGTTCCATCAAAAATTGATTTAATTTCGTTTCGCTTCTTTTCAACTATTTCCGCCATTTCGGAAGTTAGCGGATTCATTTCTTTTACTTCCATCGGAAGTGCGATTTTTCTTTCAAAAAGCATATTCATTTTTTTTTCTCCAAATTTATTCGGTTTTAGCACGTACATAATATATTCTGCACTGAAGCAAAAGTAGTGCAATAATTACATACGAAAAATAATTAAAAGGCGAAGGCATAATTGCAAAAAAGTCATATAATCCGTGAAGTAAAACTGCGTTTATAATTGCGCCCCACAACATTCTTTTTTTCTTTGCACAAAATGCAAACAATCCTCCAAGTCCAGCACAAAATGTATGAATTACAATTGATGTAAAAGTTCTAATATAAATCATATTTATCAACAATTCACCACGAGACGATGAATTTTGAATTGCTTTTAAAACATAAATCACAGATTCAAAACTTCCCAAAAACAAACCAGCAAGAATTGAATACCAAAACATTAATCTTGAATCTATTTTTTTTGAAGGGAACAAAAACAAAGTCGCACATTTAATTCCTTCTTCAATTAATCCATAAAGAATTAGTGCGCGCATCAGCAAAAATAAAAAATTTGCGTTGTTGATTGAAAACCATTCTCCAATAAAAAATTGAAAAAACGTTACAGGAATTACGGCAAGCAAACCAATTGCGCAAGCAAGTAATTCTTTAATGACATGAATGTCATTAATCAAAATTTTTAAGAGAATAAAAACTGCGACAAATGGAATGAAGCAAAGAATTATCACCGAATATACATTCATTGCTTAAGAATACAATATCAGTTGAACTTTTGCAATTAAGCAAGTTATAATAAAAAAATGAATTTGGCAAAATCTATTATCTTAATTGGAATAAAACATTCAGGAAAATCAACGCAAGGACGTGCACTTTCTGCTAGATTAAATTGTGAATTTTTTGATACTGACGATGTAATTCTGAATCTTACAAAAAAAACGCCAAGGGAAATTTTCAACAATGAAGGATATGAATCTTTTCTCGCTGCTGAACAACTTGCTTGCCAACATTTACAATCTGTCTTAAAAATAAAACCTTCGATTGTTGCAACAGGCGGAGGAATTTGTGAAAACAAAAAAGCAATTTCCTTTCTTGTTGCCAATTCGATTTTTGTTTACCTTTGTGTCGAAGAAAAAACTGCCATAGAACGAATCATTTGCGAAGTAAAGAACGACGGTAATCGAATTCTTGATTTGTCGTCATTGCCTTCATTTATTGCAAGAAAAAATCCGACAACAATTGATGAAGTTAGAAATTTGTTTCATAATTTTTATGAAGAGCGTTCAAAAAAATATTCTAAGTTAGCCGAGATTACAATTTATTCAGAAAAAAAATCTGCAAAAGCAATTACTGATGAAATAATTTCAAAACTTTAAGCAATATTTTTTAATTGCTGCAACTTCCACAACCACCACAGCCGCCACAACTTGAAGAATTGCAGCCACCACAACCACCACACTCTGAAACTGTAGATTCTACCTTTTTAAGTTCCTCTTCTGACATATCCCGAACTAAAACTACTTCAATATCAAAAATTAAATCTTGTCCTGCAAGTTCATGATTTGCATCAACTGTAATAACATTGTCAGTAACTTTTTTTACTGTAACAATTGTTGGTCCTAATTCGCTTTGCCCTTGAAATTGCATTCCAATTTCGATTTTTAAATCTGAATCAAACTGATCACGCGGAACATCGAGAATTAATCTTTCGTCATATTCGCCGTATGCTTCGGCGGCAGGAATTCTTGTTGTAAATTTATCCCCTTGTTCTTTACCTTCAAGTTGATTTTCAAGTCCAACGATTAAATGTTTATGCCCATGAACATATTCTAATGGTCCAGTAAGTTTGGAAGAATCAAGTTCTTTGCCTTCAAGATTTTTTAAAACATAATTTATTTGAACCAATTTATCTTTTTCAATTTTCATTTTTTTTCCTTTTTAAAATTTGGAACTTTATTATTGTTTTGTGATTTTTAATTATCAGAAACGACTTCTTTTATTTCTGGACAAGCATCTTTGAGATATTGCTCAATTCCCATTTTCAAAGTCATCGTTGCCATTGGGCATGAACCACAAGCACCAGTCAATTTAAGATGAACACGATTTTCTTCGTCAATGCATATAAACTCGCAGTCACCGCCATCTGCTTGCAACATTGGGCGATACATTTCCAATGCTTCTTTTACTGTTTCCTCGATTTTGTTGTCTGCCATATTTGCTCCTTGGGCAAAGTTTGTCTTCAGTAATTTTCTCTCTTTAATAATATAT
>CAZOTD010000109.1:0-5870 GCA_964582685.1 uncultured Treponema sp.
GTTCCATAGTTGGAACAGTTTTAAAAGTTTTATTTTTGAATCTTGGGTCTTCATAGTAGACAACTTTCTTACCTTTATATGGAGGCATTCCTTGGTTGAAGATAATTGCTCGATTAAATTCAAGTTTCATAAGTTCATCTGGATTAATAAGACTTACTTGAGTTTCTTGAGAACTTCTCGAAATATTATTCCAGCCTACTTGATACTTAGTTCCACTTGAAGAAATATTGTCAAGCAAAACGGATCGATTTCCAATTGTTTCTGAAAATTGTCTTGCATCTTTTAAGTTTCCAGGCGCATACAGAATAATGGTCTTGCAATGGTCAAGAAATGGGTGATTTTCGCCATAAACATCTACAATCTGGTTCAACGACTGACTCACAATAAAAAATGTAACGCCATAACCTGCTAAAATACCAGCATTAAGAGCAATATCAGGAAAGTATCCAAGAACAGGAAACTCATCAAGAAGAAAAAGACATGGAATTTTAAGTTTTATGTCATTAGCATTTGTAGTTCCGCTTGAAAACTTTTTTATCATAAAAGTAATAATCATTCGGAATATAGGACTAATTCGTTTAATGTGATTATATGGAACAATTAAATATAAACTAATTCCGTTTATGCCATTAATAAAGTCATCCACAGAAAAATCAGAATAAGCGGTAGATTTTGCTAGAAGAGGATCTTGAAATAGATTTATTTTGCTGAAGACAGTTGAATAAGTAGAAGCCCTTTCTTTTGGGGTTTGAGTTTCACTTCTATTTGCAGCTTTAACTATTAACTCATGAATTTCTGGACATTCTGTTTTATCATCATGAACATGAATGCCTTGTTCTCGCATTTGGGCAAGCATTGCAGCACCGCAACCACCACTTTCTTGATCAGCATTTTTATCTTCTTCATTTGCTTGACTGAATATATCAAGTACTTTAGTTAAATTCTTATCTTTCCAAGTAATATTTTTTGAAAAACGGACGTGCAACACAACTCCTGCAAAAATATCGCGAGCAGTATTGTTAAAATACTGTGTTGCACCGTCACTTGCAGATTTTGCATTTTCTGCACCAAAAAAAATCTCTGCAATCATATCTGCCCAAGAAAATGCTTCACTTGCACTGTCTGGAATTTCGTGTATTGGATTGTAATGTGCTGTATTCTCGTCAGGGTCAAGCGGTCTGAACGGAATGCACGTTGAAAACTTACTTCGCCAACCTGCTGAAGCCGCCCAGTTTTCTCCTTTCGGGTCAAAAATGACCATTGAACCTCGACCTTTTATAACTTTTTTTCCAGTCTTTTTATCTTTAGACCAATAAGGTATTCCATAATTTATACAGGTTGGAATTACAGTCGAAACACCTTTTCCAGACCGTGTCGGAGCAATCATCCAAGTATTTGTCGCACCAGAATGACATACTAGTGGTGCTATATGAACTTTTTTTGTTATTGGATTTTTTGGTAAATCTAAAGTAATACTTGCTTTTTCTGGATTTACATGATAGCCAACATTTGCAGTATTAAGTTCACCACATACAACGCCATATTGTTGTAACATACCAAAGTTCTTAAGATCTTTGACGGTTGCCCAACGGCTTGTTCCGTGTATATGTTGATTTTTCTGGTGTGAAGAAACAATTATGCTTGTGACAACAAAAATAAGAACCGCAAGAACAAGCCCTATAAATGTTGCTGGAACTGCTTGAAAAAAATAATAAGAATACACTCCATTAAATGCAAATTTGAACATTCCTAGCAAAAAGATAAGAGGATTGTAGAGACGGTATCCAGATTTAAATATTAAAAGAGGCTTACCTATGACTGATTCGTCATAATTCATCATTGGTGCAAATTTTTGTGTTGTTATAACAAGACCAATGATGATGCATAAAATAGGTATAACCCAATTAAAAACAGCAAGCCAGTATACTTTATGATGTCTGTCAGGATCTCTGCGCGAAAATTCTTCATTGTCGTTCAAAAATATTCCTTTCGGGCGAGCAGAAGTACTTTTAAACTTATTGTATAAATAATAACGATATTATGTATATTTTGCAACAACTATTTTTTATGAGCTCTTTCTCCATTTGGATTATTTGGCAAAGAACTTGATTGTTTATTTTCTTTGTTCTGTTGAATTTTAGCTGTAGCTTTTTTTGCAGTTTGTTCACCAATTTTTTTACCAGCTTCAGCACCATCGTTGCTTTTGTTGCCCCAGAATTCTTTGACAGTTAGATTTTGCTTAGCTTTGGTTGTCGGATCTTCTTTATATGAGTTTTGGATTGTGCTATTATTAGGCACATCGTATGGATTTTTTCTTCCACTTTCGCCACCTCCGCCAGAACCATTTCCATTCCATGAACCTTTATCTCTAAGAGCATCAAGTGTTTTAGAAGAAGTATGCCCATGTAAAAAACTATTACCTTTTTCTTTAACTTTGTTAGCGAGGTCTTTAGTAGGTTTTGCAAATAAACCAGATGCAAGACCTTTAGCACCAGCTGCGACTGAAGCTTTCTGTGCCTGCGTTTTTGCTTCTGATTTTGTGGCACCTGCTTTGATTGCGTTTTGTGCTGTTGCTGAACCTGCCGTTTTGCTTGCACTTTTTGCTGCACTTATGCCTTGTTTTATATTGCCAGCAGTATTGATTGCTGCTTGTGCTCCTTTTCTTGTTGCAGCAACTCCTGCTTTTGCTGTTCCGCGAACCGCTTTTCCTGTTAAAGCACCAGCACCTGCCATTGTACCACCTGCTTGCATAAATTCACCCATAGAAAGTTCTGGTTGTCCTGTGAGAATTGTCTGTGCAATTTTCGGTGCATTTTGTGTTAAAATAAAAGCTACTAGTGTATCAAATAAAATTTCTGCTACTAGCACTAAATTCATTCCACTTAAATCGCTTATTTGTTGAAGAGCAACAGAAATAAAAAGATAATATACAAACATCATACAACAAGTTATGACTATCATTTTGACCATAAAATTTGTAAGTACTGGTATCAATTTTTTTGGGATATCTTTAGTTCCGTCGAATAACATAAGCGGAATAAATAGAGCACCTATTGCTGTAACAATAGTATATTCTAAAATCGTCATTGAATACTGAATAATGCAAAAAATTGTTGATAAAATAAGAGCCATACAACACACGAAGCATAAAATTAATTCCCATAAACGAGAAATAGTCAAAGCCATTTTACTCATCCCTTTTTCAAAAAAGTTAAGGTCAGGATCTTCATTAATTTCATCTTGACGCACATAAAAACTAGTATTTTCTTTGGCATAGATTACTTGTGAACAAAGAAGCGATACACGTAAAATTGCCGATGGAGACAGATAATATGTATCCTTATTATTTTTATCCTTTAGCCATATATTAAGTTTAGTGTAGGATTTAGTCATATCATGTCCACCGCTACCATCAATATTGGTTGTAACAAGGACTGTGTTTAAAGCCTTTAAAGTTTGTAGAGAAAACCAAGATTGACCTTTAAGAGCAGATCTGTAAGAATCAACCGTTTTTTGTGCTTCTTTTTTATCTTTGCGTGAACTAAATTTTGTTTCTGCAATAAGATCTTCAACTTTGTCTAAATACTCTGAATACGAATCGCTTGTGTCAAATGAGATTCCATTCAAAGATAGATCAGAGCTATAATTTTCAAGTAATTTTCTGTTGAGTGACTCAGCATATCTTCGTTGAATATCCACATCCTTTTGAAGATTATCGCGTAATTTTTTTAAATTTGTAGTAATTTCCGCTTCACCGCCACCAATTTTTGTTCAGACTGTGTTTGCAATATGAGAAAATGCATTAATCATAGTCGGATAAATTGTCATTAAAACTAAAAATCCTACCCATTTCATTAAGGTGTCCCACCAGGCATCTTTAATTGTTGTTCTTGAATTAACAAGTTTAAATCCTGTCCAGACAAGCCCAATTAAAGCTATAAGTTTTGCATAGTTAGTACACCATTTTAATGCTGTTGCGAGAACCCCACCAAAATATTCCATTGCCTCTACAATAGGTATATCTATCCAATTATTCATTTTTCAATCTCCCATTATCATCGTGAAATTTCTATAGCATCACGCTTTTGTTTTTTTTGTTCCTGTTTATTTAGTTTTTCTTGGCGTTGCGCATAAACTGTTAGAATTTTAGTGCGAGGTAGCTCGATAAAAGATTTATTTTTGTCCATTAAAGTAATTGAGTCATTCTCTTTTGAAGATGAAATGATTTTAAGTTGATCGAAATGAATTTTTTCTTTTCCATATCCAAAAATTTTATCTACAGAAATATTCAAATTTGAAACTGTATCTCCAATTTTCAAATTTAAATTCTTGCCACCTTTTTTTAGTGCAACATTGTTATCAATGTATTCGCCGTTTTCAAAAACTGTATCATAGAAAGGTCGTGCAATTTTTGTTTCAGGATGATATTTTTTGATATATTCTTCATTTAAAGGGAAATCTTTAATTGCATCGTGATATGCATTTACAAGAACCTCATTAATCGTTTCCCCTTTTTTGCATAACGAAGCCAAAACTTTTTTCGTTTTCAGTTTTTCTGCAGCTGGCATTTTGTCAATAATATCTTTGGCGAGTTCTAATGCATTACAAGGGGAATTTGCACCTTTTCTGCAATATACAGAAAAATTATGAATAAAATTATATGAAGTGTTATTACGAATTTTGAAATAGTCGTTGTACTGACTTTGGAGCATTTTATCATAAATTTTACTATTTTCATCATATTTTTTTTCAAACCGTTCTTGTGTTGTAAGTTCTTTTAAAGTTTCTTTTGTAACTACAATTGACTTGTCGCCATTTGAAAGAGTATATGAATCATCATTTTCATTATGATTTGTAATCACACAATTTTTAAAATCTTCAAAACCATGTGATGTAATCATCGAAAATTCTGGAATAATTGTTCCGTGAATATTACGTTCTTTATCTTCAAAAACAATTGCTCTTCCTTGTACATTTTTGATTTCTGATTGATTATTATCTTGTATATTCTGATTCAGTTCATTTTTAAGAATACTTTGCATAGTTTCGTTTTTGAGATTAATTTTTTCAGCACCATTTTGAATTAAATAATTTTGAGATTTTTTGTCATAACCTAAAACAATTGCATTGTCGATATTTTGAAACTTACCGTTAATTAAAATTGTAAAAGGCGGAATTTTTGTTTTACCGTAAATAATTTTATTATCTTCTATAAGTAAACTTTCATTTTCATTGCTTTGATTTTTGTTATAAAATTTTTCAAGACGTTTTATATCATCAACTGCAGAAATATGAAAATACGTTTCCTCATGAAAGCCTGGATTTTTTTTATCAGGCGGACACAAAATCATTACAGAAGTTGTACCTTGTTTTACATTGCAACCAGCTGATTTTATTTGTAATTCTGAAACAAGAAAAACATCATCTTCGAGCTTTATAGTTCCAGTTTCAACAAGTTCACGTCTTAATTTTTGGACTCGTGACGGATTTTGACCAGTAAATTTTTCATTGCTTACATAAGATTTTACAGAAACTTTTGGAAGATTAGAAATATTTTGCAATTTTTCTTGATTTATTTCATTGCTTTGGTTTTGTTTGTGTGCATTCTGTTGCTTACGGATATAATCAATTTGCTCTTGTGTTCCATTTTCATCAATAATTTCTTGTTGTTGTTTGACAGTTTCTGAATTCTGTTGTATATTTGGTTGTGGAGAAACGACGTATTCGTTATCTCTGTTCGGGTTGACCATCAACTGCGGAAGTTCTTCTTTCGTATGCTGCTCAACCAAGAGCCTGACCTTTGCAGCTGCATATAAAAGCTGGTCAGGCTTCTTTATTTTATTCAAAATGTTGTTTATGCTACGTTCATG
>CAZOTD010000110.1:0-5846 GCA_964582685.1 uncultured Treponema sp.
GTTTATACTTATTTAAATTTCCCCTTTTCAGAAATTAATTATTATGTTATAATGAACTATAAAATTGTGTGAAATTTTGACAGTTCCATAAATTTTAATATTATTCGTTCACGGGAGGGGTCAGATGAACGAATGGTTCAAAAGGCTCATTTCCAATTTAAAGGAAAAATGGGCAAAATGGTCCATAGTACAAAAAGTTATTCTTATTGGTATTGTTCTCTTAGTAGTTATTGCTATTGTTTTAGGTTTCAGATTTTCTGGCAGAGAAACAGGAACTCGTCTTTTTCAAACGCCTGTTCATGAACCTGATCAATCACAAATTCTTCTTCGTCTTGATCAAGATAATATAAAAGCTTGGACAGATAGTGCAGATTATATTTATGTAGAAGACCAAAAATCTGCAATTCGTGCAAGGGCAATTATTATCGATGAAGGTAGACTTCCAGCACTTGCAGATCCTTTTGCAGGATATTACGAACGAGGTTGGTCTACAACTGACGCTGAACAAAATGTCAAAAAACAAAGAGCAATGAAAGTTGCTATTGAGCAACATCTTGAAGCTCTCGATGATATTGCAAAAGCAAATGTGGAACTTGTTCTTCCTCCTGATAAACTTTTTAGAGATATGCAAAATCCTGTAAAAGCCAGCGTAATTCTTACTATTGCCCCTATGAGTGATTTGGCTACTAACAGAAGAAAAATTCAGGGTGTCGAAAAAGTTGTTCTTGCTGCGGTTGACGGACTTCAAAAAGAAAATCTTGTAATTACAGATATTAATGGTATTCCTCTCAATGATGATGATGGAATGAGAGAAATCGATCGTCTTAGTCTTATTGATCGTGAACAAAAACTTGTTCAACGACTTGAAAATTATTATCGAGCACAAATTCTTCAACAGTTACAATCTATAAAAGGCGAAAAACGTATTCCTGATGTCAATGTAAAAATTGATATGAATATGTCAGAAAAAACAGTTGATTCAGTTCATTATTCACCTTTTGTTGTAGAAGAAGATAATCCTGACACGCCATATAATGATTCAGTTAAAAAAGACGCAGTTGTTGGTTCTTCTCAAACTGTTACACGTGAATGGCAAGGGACAGGATTTAATCCAGAAGGTCCGTCTGGAGTTGAAGGCGAAAATCCACCACCATACGGCGATATGTCAAATGTAATCGGCCGACAAATTGAGACTGGCGTTACTCAAAATTTTCTTGTAAATACCGATAATATTAGTGAAACAATTCATCCAACAATTGATCGTATCAGCGTTTCTGTGAATGTTGATGGCATTTGGGAAAAAGAGAGAGATGATGACGGAAATATTATTTTTGAAAAGGGAAAAATTAAACGCAACTATATTCCTGTTGATGAAAAAGATTTAAATGACATTGCAAATCTAGTTGAAGGTGCAATCGGTTATGATAAGAGACGCAGTTATCTAGTTGTTGTACGCAATGTTGCAGTAGATCACACAGAGGAATTTGACGCAGAAGATGAAAGATACAGACGAGAACGACAAACTCGTATGACAATCATTTTGATTTTGATTGGAGTTGCGGCAGTTCTTATCGTATTTATTTTGTATAGAGTTATTACTCGTGAACTTGAAAGACGAAGGCGAATTAAAGCGGAAGAAGAAAGGCGGCGTCAGGAAATGCAGCGTATTATGGCACTTCAAGACGCTCAAAACGAAGGCATGGAAGTTACTATGTCTGTCGAAGAACGGCGTAGAGCTGAACTTCAAGAAAATGCAATTGCTATGGCAAAAGAACATCCAGAAGATGTTGCATTGCTCATACGTACTTGGTTGATGGAGGAGTAGCATAAATGGCAGAAGAAGCAAAACCAAAAAGTAGTCCAAAGCCAGTTCCAAAACCTGGAACTTTAAAACCTGTAACTCCACCTTCTTCGAAAAAAAGTAAGGATATTAAGAGCCTTACAGGACGACAAAAAGCTGCTATTTTTCTTGTATCTGTGGGCAGTGATGTTTCTGCTGAAATTATGAAACATCTTCGTGAAGATGAAGTTGAAACTTTAACATTTGAAATTGCTCGTCTTGAAACAATTGATGCAGAATTAAAAGATCAAGTTTTGGAAGAATTCCAAGAATTAATGAATGCGCAGAATTTTATCACAACTGGTGGTATCGATTATGCTCGTGAACTTCTCGAAAAATCTGTAGGTTCTCAAAAAGCGATTGATATTATCAATAGACTTACTTCTAGTTTGCAAGTTCGTCCTTTTGATTTTATTCGTCGAACAGATCCTGCACATTTGCTGAACTTTATTCAACAAGAATATCCGCAAACAATTGCCTTAATTCTTGCATATCTTGAACCTGGAAAAGCTGCAATTATTTTGCAAAATCTTCCAGAAGAAATGCAGCCAGAAGTTTCTAAACGACTTGCAACTATGGACAGGACTTCTCCTGATGTTCTTAGAGAAGTTGAACGCGTTCTTGAAAAGAAACTTTCTACATTGTCGTCAGAAGATTATACTGCTGCTGGTGGTGTTGAATCGATTGTTGAAATTCTTAACCTTGTTGATCGTTCTTCTGAAAAAGCAATTATCGAATCTCTCGAAGAAGAAGATCCAGATTTAGCAGAAGAAATCAAAAAACGTATGTTCGTATTCGAAGATATTGTTATGCTCGACGACCGTTCTATTCAGAAAGTACTTCGCGAAGTCGATACTCAAGAACTTGCAAAAGCGCTTAAATCTGTTGATACTGAGGTACAAGATAAGATTTTTAGAAATATGTCAAAACGTGCTGCAAGTATGTTAAAAGAAGATATGGAATTTATGGGACCAGTTCGCTTAAAAGATGTAGAAGAAGCACAACAGAAAATTGTATCTACAATTCGTCGTCTCGAAGAAAAAGGAGACATTGTTATTGCCCGTTCTGGAGAAGACGAATTGGTTACTTGATACAGCATAATAAAATGTGCAGTTTGAAAATAACTGCATTTAAATTATGAAATTGGGAAAAATTAAATGGCTAAGACAGTATTTCGTCAGAATGAAATTAAAAGTAAAGATGAAAAATTTCAGTTAAAATTACTTCACGATTATACTCCTGTAGTAAAACAAGTTGTAGAAGCAGAGCCAGAATATACAGGTCCTACAGCAGATGATTTGCGTCGTGAAGCTGAAGATTTTAAAAAACAATTTGAAATTGAAAAACAAGGAATGCTTGATGCAGCTCAAGAAAAAGCTGACGAAATTATTAAAAAAGCAGAAGATGCTGCTTTTGCAGAAATTAAGCGTCAGTCAGATCAAGCTCAAATAATCAAAACCCAAGCAGAAAATGATGCAGAAAAAGTTACACAACAAGCGAAAGCTGACGCTGCCAAGATTATTTCTGATGCCCAAACTGAACGAGAGCGAATTGTCAGTGAAGCAAAAAAAGAAGGATATGAAACAGGTTACGAAACTGGTTATCAAGATGGAAAAAACGAATCTGAGCGCTTGATTGAAAGATTGCATAGTATTATTGATGCAGTTATGAAACGACGCGAAGAAATACTTTCTGAAACAGAATATCAAATTGTTGAACTCGTTATTTTAATGACACGAAAAGTTGTAAAAATAATTTCTGAAAATCAACGCACTGTAATTATGAATAATGTTCTTCAAGCACTTAAAAAAGTTAAAGGGCGAGGCGATGTTACAATTCGTGTTAATCTTGCAGATGCAAAATTGACAACTGAACATATTCAAGATTTTATAGATCGTGTAGAAGCCGTAAAAAGTATTAGAGTAGTTGAAGATACAACAATTGAAAAAGGCGGTTGTATTGTCGAAACAGATTTCGGTGCGATTGATGCTCGTATTTCAAGTCAACTTACTGAACTTGAACAGAAGATTATGGAAATTTCTCCTGTTAAAACAGTTGCAAAATCTGATATACCGACAAATTAACGATTAATCCAAATCTTCAAACTGAAATAAAAATTGATGGATTTCAAGGTGGGTGAATGAAATCTTCTTGTAATGTTGAATTTAATTTTAGTAAATATCTCGAACGTGTAAAAGAAACTCCGACTATTCTTTATGTTGGGCGTGTTAGTAGTGTAAATGGACTTGATATTGAAAGTGAAGGTCCGCGCTCTGTAATCGGAGAAATTTGTACAATCAAAGTTCCAAGTTTAAAAACTACAGTTATGGCTGAAGTTGTTGGTCTTGATGGAACTAAAGTAAAACTTTCTGCATTTGGAAATACTCGCGGAATTGAAGTCGGGTGCGAAGTAATTGCTTCTGGAAAAACTTTGCAAGTTCCAGTTGGAAAATCTTTGCTTGGACGAGTAATTGATGCAACTGGCACACCATGTGATTCAAAAGGCGCACTTGTTCCTGAAACATATTATCCTGCAGAATGTGAACCTCCAGATCCAATGACTCGAAAACCAATAGACAAACGAATTACGACTGGAGTTCGTGCGATTGATACATTGCTTACGGTTGGAAAAGGTCAGCGTCTTGGAATTTTTGCAGGTTCTGGAGTTGGAAAATCTACTTTACTTAGTATGATTGCTCGTAATACAAACGCAGATGTTAATGTAATTGCACTTATTGGAGAACGAGGACGCGAAGTTCTTGATTTTATAAATAGAGATCTCGGTGAAGAAGGGCTCAAGCGAAGTGTTGTAGTTGTTGCAACAAGTGACCAACCTTCAATTTGTAGACTTAGAGCTTCTTTTGTTGCGACTGCTGTTGCAGAATATTTTCGTGATCAAGGAAACGATGTAATGTTTATGTTTGATAATGTTACTCGTTTTGCTCATGCTCAGCGTGAAATTGGGCTTGCAAAAGGAGAACCGCCTGCACAAAAAGCTTATCCGCCAAGTGTTTTTGACATGATTCCAAAACTTCTTGAGCGAGCGGGAACTAACGATAAAGGAACAATTACAGCTTTTTATAATGTTCTTGTTGACAGCGATGATATGAATGAACCAATTACAGATAAAGTTCGTGGAACTCTTGACGGTCACATTGTTCTTAGTCGCAAACTTGCCCAAAGTTCACATTATCCTGCAATTGATGTTCTCCAAAGTATAAGCCGTCTTTCTCGTCGCGTAACAGGTCCATATACAAAAAAAGCGTGTACAATTGTTCGCGAAGTTATGTCAGCTTATGAAAACAATGAACTTATGATTACAACTGGTGCTTACGAAAAAGGGAATTCTACTATAATTGACAAAGCAATCGAAATGCATGAGGATGTAGAAGAATTTCTTAAACAAGAAGAATTTGAACATTGCACGATGGAAGATTCTTTAAACAAACTTTCTGAACTTTCTGGAATTGAGATTCCAGAAAATGAAATGAATGAAGATGCAGGCATTTTAAATAAATCTACAGTGCAGATTGTTCAAGAAATAGAAGAAGAAAAGCAAAAAGAATATAATTCATAAGTAGATGAAAAAATTTAAATTTCAATTAGAAGATGTTTTATCACTCAGAAAATTCCAGCAAGAGCAAGCACAGATTGAACTTGGAAAAGCTGTTGCTGAAGAAACAAAAATTCAAGATGGTTTGAAACTTCTTGCAAAGCAGCATTCCGAAGCAAAAAAGCAACTTGATGGTTCGACTGAGTTTTTCCAAATTGCAAATGGACAACAATATTTTTCATTTTTAAAAAAACAAGAAGAAAAACTTTTGGAAGATCTTGCAGCGGCAAAAATGTTTACACAAACAAAACGAGAAGCGTTTAAAAGAGCGTTACAAAAAACAGAAAGCCTTCAAAAATTAAAAGAACAACAACTTGAAGAATATCATCAACTTGAAAATCTAGAAGAAGAAAATTCCGTTGATGATATGGTAACTTCACGATATAAAAAATA
>CAZOTD010000111.1:0-5822 GCA_964582685.1 uncultured Treponema sp.
AATAATTCCAGAAATTGCAAGATAAAGCCCGACCAAAACAATCAAGATAAGAATTACAATCAAAACATGAGAAATATGAATATCATATTTTTTATTTGGAATTTCACCAGCGAGAAAATTCAATTTTGTACGAAGTTCAAATTTATTCAAAAAAACCTGCTATTTTAATTCTTACAAATTGCTTTTATCAGATTGATAAAAATAATTCGAAAAACAATTAATGTTTTTTTGTAAAAATTCTAAAGTTCATCCAAGGATAAATCGGATGTTCTTTTTCAAGATTACAAAGCCATTCTGTGCTTACTGTATTTGAACCTAACGCTTCGAACACAGTTGTAAAAGCAATAATATTATCTTTAAAAGATTGAGTTGCATATTCTGGAAAATAATTTGTTTCAATCATCTTTGCCCATTCAGAACTTAAAGCTAACAAAAATTCTTTTGAGCCAAGATTTAAAAGTCTTACTTTAAGTCCAGTGTCATCAGGAAATCTTCCTGCAAGATCAACAATTCTTTCTGCCGCTTTACGAAGATATCGAATCATCCAACCATTTTTGCTTGAAAGATAATCTTCTCCAAAAGCTTCTGCCGAACCAGAAGCAAAATAAGGTACTATTTTTTGCAAAGAAAATTTGTCATAAAGCAATTCAGAAAATCCACAAACTTTTACATCAGATTTTGTAAATTTTCTGATAACTAAATCAAACCAACTAAGGCCTTCGTCCCAATTACCATAAATCATTTTTTCATCGAAAACACAAGTTAAAGAAACATCTGTATCTTTTAGAATTGAACTTGCTTTATCAAGTTTCTCCTTATATGAAGAAACAAAATCATCAGAGTCAAGTTCAATTTGATTTGTAGCATTTTCAAAATTGTAAATATATTCTGGTTTGGATAAAACTTTTTGATTAAGTTCCAGATTTAATGTTGCGTTGTTCCAATAACAAAATCCAGAAGGAGTTCTTGCCATTCCTTTTTTTATAAAAGGAATTAAATCTTCTTGTTCAAGTTCCCAAGAAATATCTTTGTTTTGATTTTTATAAACTTGGTTTGAGGAATATTCAAGTTTAAGTTCAGGAGCTGCAAAAAGCGAAAGGCAATTATAACAACGAGCTGGAGCGAAAATTCCTTTTTCTGGAACAACTTGTCCAAGCAAAAAACTTTGAGATGAAAGAATTGTATAATTAATGCCATACATTCTCAAAACTTTTTCAATTCCGTTTATGTAACCAAGTTCCGGAAGAAAAAAACCTTCTGCACGCACACCAAAATAATGTCTGACAGAATAAAGACCTGTTTCAACTTGAGCATTCAAGATTTCGTTCATATCGGCATAATGAGGCATGAACATATAAGAACCACAAGTTGCAAGAATTTCAATACGACCATTTTTTGCAAAGTTTGCATAATATTTTAAAAGATTTCCACCATAAACTTCTGTAAAATATCGTTTAGTTTCGAGAATTTTTTCAAGATATAAAATGGCATTTTTATTTATTTCTTGATTTGATTTTGTTCGCACAACTTCTTTTTTGATAAACTCAATAAGATTGTTAAGATATTCAAGATATTGTTTTTTTACAACGTCATCGGACAAAAGAGAACATAAAGGAGTAGAAAAAACAATAGCAATTTTTGCATCGATTTTTTCTTCTTCAAGTTTTGTCAACATATTTAAAACTGGAATATATATATTTGTAATTTTTTCGAATAAAAGTGAATTTTCTTGAATATAATTTTTGACATTTTCATCGGAATGTCTAATATAAGGATGATGAAAATTTAAAAGTAAAGAAATATTTTTTGTACCCATTAATTCATCTCCTAAATTAATTAAATGATTGCCGGTAATTGTTATAATACTTTTTAAGCATTGATTTTATTCCTGATAACTCAAGAATTGGTTTTATTTTTAAATCTTCACCAGGTTGTAAATTTCGAAATTCTTCTGAACCTTCAGGAATCACAAGTTTTGAAGAAACGGCAAGAATCGCATCAATTGTATTTGGAACATTTTGCATTAAATCAACAGATACGATTTTTTTTCCGCCAGGAATAAGAATATATTGTTCTCGATCTTCATAATTTATTTGAATGTCAAAACTATCATCAGGTTTTTCTTCTGTAAGTTCATTAAAAAAGGAAACTTTAAGATAAACATTTATTTTTGAAGCTAAAATTTGTTTAAGTTGAACTTCATTAAAATCCCAATAAACAAAAATTGAAACTGGGTTTCTAAGAACAATATCAATTTTTGTTTCGTTATAAGTTAGAGGAAGTTCTTTTGAAATATTTTCTGTTGCGTCATTTGATTCTTTAATCGTTTCCTTAAAATTTGTTTTTTCATTCATTTCGTTAAAAACTTCAATAAGTTCAGCAATTATAAATCTACGATTTAAATCATCTGGAATATCAATGCCATATTCATCAGCTAAATCAATTAACTGTGAAGATGTTAAAGTTTCAAGACTGCTTTTCGAAAAATTATTTTGTGTTACGCTTCTCTTCATAGTAAGAATATTCTTAGAAATCAAATTAATTGTCAATACATTTTATGTTGTATAAATTCAATAAACGATGTAAAATTGTGTTATCAAATTTTATTTCAAACAAATTACTTTTTATAGGAGTTTAATAAAAACTTTGCCAAAATGGCGTCAAAGTTTTTATCTTAAAGTTTGCGTTGCAAACTTTTATATTCTTGCGATTTTTCACTTCGTTACAAAATCGCAGTAAAAATTCTGTTCGCAAATTGTTATTTGCTCTCAGATTTTTTATAGGAGAAAATAATGACTTACACTGCAGAAGTGGAACATATGTGTCCTTTGGCTAAAGGCGCATATCATGGTCCTGCCCCAATCCCAGAAGAAGGTGAATGGGTAAAGGTAAAAAAAATTGAAGATGTTTCTGGATTCACACACGGAATTGGTTGGTGTGCACCACAACAAGGTGCTTGCAAACTTTCGTTGAATGTAAAAAATGGCATCATCGAAGAAGCATTGGTTGAAACAATTGGTTGTTCTGGAATGACACACTCAGCAGCAATGGCATCTGAAATCTTAATTGGTAAGACTTTACTTGAAGCCTTAAATACTGACCTTGTTTGTGATGCTATCAACACTGCTATGCGCGAACTTTTTATGCAGATTGTTTATGGTCGCACTCAAAGTGCATATTCTAAAGACGGGCTTAAAGTTGGAGCCTCTTTGGAAGATCTCGGAAAGAATTTAAGAAGCCAAGTTGGAACAATGTTTGCTACAAGCAAAACAGGACCTCGCTACCTTGAAATGACTGAAGGTTATGTTGAAACAATGGCAGTTGATAAAGACGGTCAAGTTATTGGTTATAACTGTATCAACTTTGGAAAATTGATGGACGCTCTTAAAGCCGGCAAACCTGCTAATGAAGCTATTGAAGGTGCTCGTACTCACTATGGTCGCGTTACTGCCGATCAGGGTATGGTAAAACTTATTGACCCAAGAAAAGAGTAAGGAGGAATACAATGGCAACATTATTTGAAGATTACGAAGGCCGTATCCCACAAGTAAATAAAGCTCTTAAAGAATATGGCTTTTCAGAAGGTGAAAAAGGTTTAACAGAAGCAAGAGAACTTTGCAAATCAAAAGGTTTTGACCCTTATGAAATTTGTCAATCGACACAACAAATTTGTTTTGAAGATGCAAAATGGGCTTATGTTTTAGGTTCTGCAATTGCAATTAAAGAAGCAGAAAAAACTGGCGACAAAACAGGTTCTACTGCCGCAAGTAATATTGGTAAAGGACTTCAGGCATTTTGTTTGCCAGGTTCTGTAGCAGATGACCGCAAAGTAGGTCTTGGACATGGAAATTTAGGTGCTCGCCTTCTTTCTGAAGAAACACAATGCTTTGCATTTTTGGCAGGTCACGAATCTTTTGCAGCCGCTGAAGGTGCAATTAAGATTGCGGCAAATGCAAACAAAGTACGCAAAAACAAACTTCGCGTAATTTTGAATGGTTTGGGAAAAGACGCTGCTCAAATTATTAGTCGCATTAACGGATTTACTTATGTTCAAACCGAATTTGATTACTTCAATGGAGAGGGAACAGATAAAGCACTTAAAGTTGTAAAAGAAGTTCCTTATGGAAGTAACCCTGACAGACTTATCGTAAAATGTTACGGAGCAGACGATGTTCGAGAAGGCGTCGCAATTATGTGGCATGAAGATGTTGATGTTTCTATTACAGGAAATTCAACTAACCCTACTCGTTTTCAGCATCCAGTTGCAGGAACATACAAAAAAGAACGTTTGATTGCTGGCAAAAAATATTTTTCTGTAGCAAGTGGTGGCGGAACAGGTCGTACACTTCACCCAGATAATATGGCAGCAGGTCCTGCAAGTTATGGATTTACTGATACTTTGGGACGAATGCATTCAGATGCACAGTTTGCAGGAAGTTCTTCTGTTCCAGCGCATGTTGAAATGATGGGCTTTATGGGAATGGGAAATAATCCTATGGTAGGCTGTACAGTTGCTTGTGCAGTTGCAGTAGCAGGAAGTTTCTAAAAGAAAACAAAATTCTATAGTTGCAAATTTTTGTAACAACTAAAAAAACTGTCCAATAATTGAGATGAAATTCAAAGTCTCAACTTTGGGCAGTTTTTATTTTTTTTAAGGACAAATGTTATCACTGCACGAATTGTTTTTAACAAGTTTATTCACTCACTGCAAAAAACTAAAAAGAAAAATTTTCCTATTTATATTTTTGATAAAATTCTTGTTGCCTTTTTCGAACAGCTTGCATTATTTGATTATTAAGTTCAAGTTCGTTAATTTCTTCAAGATGAAAATCTAGCTCTCGAGGTTCAAATGGTGGATTTGGATTTGGAGCTTTTTTTGCATTTGTAGTATTTACAATTTTCATCATATCAGACAGTTGGCAATTTTCTGAAATTTTCTTCAAATATGGATTTCCAAATGCAATCACATTATGTTCTTCATTTATAACATAATTTTCGGAAAAAACTGCTTTTTTTGAAACATTGCGGATTACAAGACTTCTTCCTGTAACGCAAGTATAAATATTTCCAGCAGAACGAATATGTTTAGGAACTTCATATTTTTTTTCGCCATCAGAAAAAATGGCCATTTGTTCTGAGTAAGGCATATTTGTCTTCCAATAGCGAATGTAATACACACAATCATCTGCAACATACATTGAAATAATGTTTTCGCTTATAATTGGTTTACTTACTTTAATTCCACTGACTAAAGCAACTCTACTCCAAGAACCATAAAGAAAATTGTTTTTCTCTAGTTGATTAACATCGTTAAATAAAACGGAATTTGTTTTAATAGCAAAATCAAGATAAAGTTTTCCATCAATTATGCAAACAGGAATTGAAAGAGATTCCTTGTAAGTCGGATATGTTAAAATAATTTCAAAGGCATTACAATTTTCACTTTGAATAAGTGGTTTAAAATCAATTGTAATATTTTGAATGTCACGAAATACTGTATTATTTCGATCGTATTTATAATTTGAATTTTCGCGAGTTGTTTTTTCTGCAGCACGATCTAAATACCAACCGTAAAAAGTTTTCAGATAAATCCAAATATATTTTTTTTCTGGAAGTTTTTGATTTGAAGGAATTATTTGTTCAAGTTCAGATTTATCTTGAAATAAAATATATCTGTCATTTCCTTCCCAAATTCCATCAAAAATTTCTGGAACATTTTCTGTAATTGCCAAAGCGTCAGGATTTGGTACAAAAATATTTTTTGATTCTAAATCGCTTGAATTTTCTGAAAAATCAAAAAATTCTTGTGCACTAATAATTTG
>CAZOTD010000112.1:0-5791 GCA_964582685.1 uncultured Treponema sp.
AAGTAAACTTGTAAGAATCGAGAGACTAACATTTTCTCTTTTAATAAGAGAAAAAATTTCAGAAAGCAAGCACGCTACAACACAAGTCGCAAGAATAACAAGATTATCAAAACTTTTAGTAATAAAAAGCATAAGAACTTGCGGAAGAATTGCAATAAAAATTAATAAGAATGTTGAGAAAGTTGAGCTTCTATTTATAAAAGGGCTTAATGTTACTTTTTTATAATTATTTTTTGTTTTTGTTTTTCGTTCTTTCATATTTTTTTCTCTGCTTTTAATAATTTTATGATTTGCATTAAAGGAAGTTTTGATGGACAATATGCACTACAAACTCCACATTCTGTACATAAACTAACTGAATCAGTATAAATAGTATCTACCGTTGCATCGTTTATAACTTTTGCATAAATTACATCAGGGCACAAATGATTTTTACAAACAATTCGGCATCTTCCACATCTTAAACAAACATCAACGCTTCTATCAGAAATATCTTTTTCGCAACTGAAAGAAACAGATTTTACATATTTTGTAACAGGAATTTCCAAGGAATTTACAGCAATGCCATTAATTTTTCCATTTATAATAATTTGGTTTAAATTTTTAATAAAACCACCACATTGTTTTGCAATTTCCCTAAGTGAAGTTCCAATTCTGACTTTTAAAAGTGCTCGTGCTTGCAAACAATCTCCAGTTACAAAAATATTTGCAGTTTCAACTGGAATATTCAAAACAACAGCATTATAAACATGACACATTGTATTTGCATCCGTAAAAATACAATTATTTTGAATTTTCGTTTTTGAAATATTTATCTTTTTTAGTTTTTTATAAACAGAAATAATTTCTTGCTTGCAGCCTGCCGGATAATATTTTGTATTCATTTCAAGAAAAGTGATTGGAAGTGAACCAAACAAATTCTTCTTCTCAATATTTAAAATTTCAACAATTTGAGAATTGTTTGAATACGCAATAATAATTTCATTTACATCACTTGCCTTTGCTGTTATAAAAATTCCTGTAGCAATTTTTTCAAATTCGCTTTTTGTAAGAATCGAATCTGTTTCGCAAGATGGATCTTCATCAAAAAGTCTTACAACGAGTTTTTTATTTTCTTGATCACGAAGTTTATTAATTTCAAGTTCAAGTGAAGAACATTTTATATTAGAAAAAGTATTAACAACACCAGATTCACTAATTGTTCTAAGAAGCATTGCAGGAGAATAATTTTTCCAATCGAATGCATTTTGTGATTTTCCGATATAAGTAAAACTTCCATTAAGAAGAATTTCTACAGCTTTACCTTGTTTTCCATTAGGATAATTGCAGTTTTTTATGTCAGTAATTTTTCCAGGAATTGGGGAATGAATTTTTGCAACGCCAAAACTTTTTGAACCATAAACATCTCGAGAAACTTCCGCAATAACTTGACCTTCTTTTACAACATCTCCAACGCAAACAATGCTAGAACATTCAAAGCCACTTTCTTGAACAAGTGGAATTGTCAATTTTTTCGACAAAAAAGCAGTTGTTATTTTTGAAACGTGATGTTTGTTCTTTTTTGAAAAATCAGTTTGCATTATCATATTTTCTAAATCCAATTATATAAAAAAACATAATCATAAATGGCAAAAGAATCATTGAAAGTAAAATTACAATATTCGAAATATTAAACTTTTCTCCTGTGCCAAAAGAATAGTTGACAAAAAAATCATTTTCTTGTTTTTTCATCAATTTTTCTATAGCCGGATAATTCAAGTCATCAATAGATTCATAAACCTCTTTTTTAAAATCATCATCAAAACAAAAAAGAACTTCCTCGTTTGTTTTGATTCCATCATTAGTTGATATAAATCTTTGAATAGTTACAGTTTCATATTCTACAGGTTCTTGAGAATAAACTGCATTTAAAGATTTATATGGTCGTGTCATTTCATTCCAAACCCATTTTACGTAATCGTTCATGTTAGGAATTCCAATTTGTTCATTATAACTTGTTGGCATTGGAAAAGACAAGTCTTGAGAATTAGATATAGAAAAAAGGTTTACACTTGTAACATAGAATACACAAAGAATTGCTACAGCACAAATACTAATCAAAAATTTCTTTATTGAATGAATATTAATCATATTCATAAGATGAGCTGGAATTATAGGAATTGGATTAAATCGTAATTTTTCAGTTTTTGCAATTTGAATATTCTTGTAAACAAAGAGAATAAAAGCACTTGCACAAATACAAAGAAAATACAAAAAACCAGAAATAATAGAAATAAAAAAAGGAGGAATCAATGATATAACTAAACAAAAAATAATAATAGGATTCGTCGAAAGATATTTTATGCTTCCTTTTCTATTCCATACTTTTTGAGCAAGAAAAGTTGCATATAAAAAAATACAAACTGCAGCCGCATTCACATAAAATGGATTTGAAAAAGTAAACAAAATCGGAAAAATTGACGCAAGAAAATATACAAAATGATTTTTAGATAAAATCATAAAAATAAAAGCACAAATTATACAAATAATCGGAGTAATAAGTGGAAAAGAAGATTTACTGTCAAGTCCAGCATCAAGATTATATTCATTTACAAGACAAGAAACTGCTTTAGTTGCATTTTTGCTATATTCATCAGGAATATAATAAAGCATAACATTGTGGTCTTTATCAAAAAAATACTGATTTCGTCCAGAAAGATACGAATCAGAAGAATCTGGTTTAAGCGGCAAAAATTCACTTGTAAAAGGAACTTTTTGATTGTAATAACTAATAGTTCCAGTTACATCATTATCTTGAAGAGTTTTAAAAACAAACTCTGGATTTGTGTTTTTTGGAACATAAAGAACACAAAAACCTTTCCACAATTTCGAAATTGGAACAGATTTAAAAATCAACAACAATACAAAAGTTGCAATAACGAATAAAATAGGTAGAAAATACTTTTTTATACAAGTCATAAATTATTCCAATAAAAAAAATTACAAAGTTGAAAATGCAAGGCCAATAAAAAATCCAAGAATCGCACCTACAACAACTTCCATAGGATTATGACCTAAAACTTCTTTTATCGGTTTATATTCAATGATATTTTTTTCTGCAAGGCTTTTTCCAATTTCATTAATCTTACGAGCATGGATTCCATTTGCTCTTCTTACTCCTAGTGCATCTCGAATTGTAATCATCATAAGACAAGTAGCGAGCATAAAAATGTCTGAATCAAGACCATTTCGAAAACCAATGGAAGTACAAAGTGAAGTTACAAGTGCTGTATGACTTGAAGGGAAACCGCCAGTTTTCCAAATAAGAAATTCAAATAATTCTCCGATACTGTGAATTTTTCTTAGACAAAGATTAATTATTGTTTTAATGAACTGAGCACAAAACCAGCTAAAAACACAAGAGAGAAAAACAGGATTAGTCAACAAATTAAAAATTTTGATTTTAAAATCAGAAAACATACTTTAATATTTTAACATTACAATCAGATTTGTCTAGTAGGATAAATATAAAAAAAATGTTAATATTTTCCAATGGATTTTACAAATTTTATTGCAGGAATTGATGATCACGACAGAAGATTAGATAAAATAATCAGAACTCTAATTCCAAAATCTGCAATTTCTTCTCTATACAAAGCAATACGAAAAGGCTTTATAAAAGTAAACAATAAAAAACAAGATATAAATTATAAAGTCCAAAAAGACGACAAAATTTCGATTGCAAATTTCCTTTTAAAAAATCAAGATGAAAATTTTAATAAAACCAAAATTTCAACTGAAAATTTAACTTCAAATTCAACTAAAAACGAAAATAATATTTCTCAATTTTCAAAAAACTTGAAAATTCCGATTGAAACTACAAAAAATATAATCAATGAAGTTTTTTCAAATGAACATATAAGAATTATAAATAAACCATACGATTTTTCCGTTCATGGCAAAAATGGAATTTCAACTTTTATCGAAGAATTATATAAATCAGAAAAACATTCTGAATCGTTAGCATTTAGAACAGGAATTGATGATCACGACAGAAGATTAGATAAAATAATCAGAACTCTAATTCCAAAATCTGCAATTTCTTCTCTATACAAAGCAATACGAAAAGGCTTTATAAAAGTAAACAATAAAAAACAAGATATAAATTATAAAGTCCAAAAAGACGACAAAATTTCGATTGCAAATTTCCTTTTAAAAAATCAAGATGAAAATTTTAATAAAACCAAAATTTCAACTGAAAATTTAACTTCAAATTCAACTAAAAACGAAAATAATATTTCTCAATTTTCAAAAAACTTGAAAATTCCGATTGAAACTACAAAAAATATAATCAATGAAGTTTTTTCAAATGAACATATAAGAATTATAAATAAACCATACGATTTTTCCGTTCATGGCAAAAATGGAATTTCAACTTTTATCGAAGAATTATATAAATCAGAAAAACATTCTGAATCGTTAGCATTTAGAACAGGTCCACTTCATAGATTGGACAGAAAAACTACTGGGCTTTTGGCATTTTCAAATAGTCAGCAAGGAGCAATCTGGTTTTCTAATGCAATTTCAAGAAGAATTATACACAAATATTACATTGGTCTTTGCCAAGGGAAAGTTTTAAATCAAGAAAAATGGTGCGACAATCTTGTACCTTTAAAAAACGAAAATTCTAGTTTCCACATTATGAAAATAACTAAAAAAAATTGTGTTGAACAAAACTTGTTAGATACATCAGTTGCAATTACAATTTGCACTCCACTTTCATACGGAAAATATCAAAATCAAGATGTTACACTTTGCCAATTTCAAATTCTTACAGGAAAGAAACATCAAATCCGTTGTCAATCTGCTTTTCACGGATTTCCACTTTTAGGGGACATTGCTTATGGTGCTAATAAAATTCAAACTTCGCAAGATATTTTTCTGCACGCATACAAAATGTTTTTTCCGCAAAATAATTCAATTAATCTTCCAGAACAAATCACTGCTCCATTACCACAAAAATTTCAATTTTTTTTATCAGATTTGTTGATTAATTGGAATTGTGAACTTATAATAAATTAAGAAAAGGTATTTATGGATTTTTCAAATATTTTCAATAATTTTTCTAGAATGACAGTAATGGCGCTAGTCGGAGAAAGTGGAACTGGAAAAAGTTTTAAATCAAAATTGCTTGCTCAAAAATATGGAATTGATGCAATTATTGATGATGGTCTTTTAATTCAAAACGATAAAATTCTAGGCGGACGTTCTGCCAAAACAGAAAAAACATATATGGGAGCTGTTAGAATCGCTCTTTTTGACGACAAAAACCATCGTGATCAAGTTGCAAAACTTATAAAAAAACATAAATTTAAAAAACTGCTTATAATTGGAACTTCAGAAAAAATGGTAATAAAAATTGCAACTCGACTTCAAATTCCGACACCTTCAAAAATTATTCACATTGAAGATGTTGCAACTCGTGAAGAAATTGACAAAGCAATTCGTTCCCGCCAAGTAGAAGGAAAACATGTAATTCCTGTTCCTGCAATTGAAATTCAGAGAAACTATTCACAGATTTTTTACGATTCGATTAAAGTTTTTTTCTCCAAACCAAAAATGCTTTTTGGAAAAAAGAAAAATGCCAAAACTTTTGAAAAATCTGTTGTAACACCAGAATTTTCAAAAAAAGGTCGTGTAAGCATTTCTGAAGCAGCCCTTACTCAAATGACAATGCACTGCGTTCTTGATTTTGATCCAAAAATTAGAATAAAAAAATTTAATATTAAAACAAATTCAAGAGGATATAGAC
>CAZOTD010000113.1:0-5784 GCA_964582685.1 uncultured Treponema sp.
ATATTTGAAAGCATTTTATAATTGAATTTAAAAAAGCAGCCATACAAAATAGCTGCTTTTTTTTATTTTAACGCTCTTCTTTTATTGAAAGAACATCTTGATTAGATTCTGCAAATATTTTTATTTTGCTATTTTCGTGAATCATATCTGAAAGCATCATCTTTGCAAGAGGATTTTCAAGATATGTTTGAATTGCACGTTTTACAGGTCGAGCACCAAATTCCGGTTCATATCCTTTGTCGACTAAAAAATCAATTGCACTTTGTTCAACACAAAGAGTAATATGCTTGTCAAGTATTCGTGCTTGAACTCTGTCAAGTTGAGCCCTAACAATTTGTTCAATACATTTTTTATCGAGACGAGAAAACATTACGATTTCATCAATACGATTTAAAAATTCTGGTCGAAATTTTGATTTAAGTAAATCATCAATTTGCCCTTTCAGTTCTTCCATCTTTTCTTTTGTGTCTGCTTGTAAAATCAAATCGCTTCCAAGATTGCTTGTCATAATAATAATTGTATTTTTAAAGTCAACTGTTCTACCCTGTCCATCTGTAAGTCTTCCGTCATCAAGCACTTGAAGCAAAACATTAAAAACATCTGGATGCGCTTTTTCGATTTCATCAAAAAGAATAACACTATATGGTCGCCTTCTTACTGCTTCGGTTAATTGACCACCTTCATCATAACCGACATATCCTGGAGGCGCGCCAATAAGTCTTGTTACGCTAAACTTTTCCATATATTCAGACATATCGATTCGAGTTAAAGCTTTTTCATCATTAAAAAGAAAATCAGCAAGTGTTTTAGCAAGTTCCGTTTTACCAACACCTGTCGGACCAATAAACAAAAAACTTCCTAGAGGTTTATTTGGATCACTTAAACCACTTCTGTTTCGTCTAATTGCATCGCTTACAACTTGAACTGCTTCATCTTGCCCCATTACACGACGGTGAAGAACGCTTTCTAGTTCTGAATATTTCTTCTTTTCAGAACTCATCATTTTACTTACTGGAATTCCTGTCCAACTTGAAACTACATTTGCAATATCTTCTTCTGTTACTTCTTGTCTAAGAAGAGAATTTTCATCGCCTTGTCCAGAATCTTCTTTGTTTGAATTTGTAAGCGCTTCAAGTTCTTTTGTTAACTGAGGAATTATGCTGTAACGAAGTTCAGCAGCTTTTTCAAGATTTCCATCTCTTGTATACATTTCTTCTTCAGAATGTGCTTTTTCAAGTTTTTCTTTTAAACTTCTTGACTGATCGATTTTCGTTTTTTCAGAAAGCCATTTTGCTTTAAGTTGATCTCGAGTGGCAATCTCATTTTTCAACTCTTCATCAAGTTTTGCAAGACGCTCCTTTGACGCTTGATCTTCTTCTTTTGAAAGTGATTGCTTTTCAATTGAAAGTTGCATAATCTTTCGCTCAACTTGATCAAGTTTTGTCGGTTGGCTTTCGATTTCAATTTTAATGCGACTTGCAGCTTCATCAACAAGATCAATAGCTTTATCAGGCAAATATCGATTCGTAATATAACGATTAGAAAGAACTGCAGCAGCGACGAGCGCTTCATCATTAATTCTAACTCCATGATGAACTTCATATTTTTCACGAAGTCCGCGAAGTATTGCAATTGTGTCTTCAACACTTGGTTCTTTACAATAGACTTGCTGGAATCGTCTTTCTAGTGCTGCATCTTTTTCAATATACTTTCTGTATTCATCGAGAGTTGTAGCACCGATTGCTCTTAATTCTCCACGAGCAAGTGCTGGCTTTAAAAGGTTTGAAGCATCAGTTCCACCCTCGCTTCCTCCAGCACCAACAATTGTATGAAGTTCATCGATAAAAAGAATAATTTTACCTTCACTTTTTTGAACTTCTTTTATAACCGCTTTTAATCGCTCTTCAAATTCACCACGAAATTTTGCACCAGCGATAAGTGAACCGATGTCAAGAGAAAGAAGCCTTTTGTCTTTTAAACTTTCAGGAACATCGCCAGATGCGATTCGTCTTGCGAGCCCTTCAACAACCGCAGTTTTTCCAACTCCTGGCTCACCAATAAGAACTGGATTATTTTTTGTACGACGACTAAGAACTTGCATTACACGACGGATTTCTTCATCGCGCCCAATAACTGGATCAATTTTATCTTGTCTTGCAAGCGCTGTAAGATCGCGACAATATTTTTCAAGAGCACGAATTGAACTTTCTGGATCTTGAGAATCAACTTTGGAATTTCCACGAACAACTTTTAGAGCGGCAAGAATTGCATCTTTAGTAATTCCGTTACGATTAAGAATTCTAGAAGCAGTATCATCTGCTTGCGATAATGCCAAAAGAATATGTTCGCAAGACAGATATTCGTCTTTTAGATTTTCCATCTCATTCTCAGCTTTTGCCAAAACTTTTTGCGTCATCGAAGACAATGCAAGTTGAGAATTTCCAGTAATTTTAGGGATTGCATTCAATTCATCTTTTAATTGCGAAATAATTTGATTTACATTCACGCCAACATGTTCAATAACAGGAACAACAATTCCGTCTTGCTGTTGAACAAGTGCAAGCAAAAGATGAATGTTTGTAATTTCTGCATGATCATTTTTTGAAGCAATTGAACTTGCTTCTTGTAAAGCTTCTTGGGCTTTAATTGTAAATCTCTCGTAATTCATATAATAAATTTACTCATAAACTTAAAAAACGACAAGAGGAAATCTAAGAAAGTAAATTATTTTTTTAGTGGAAACTACAATTATTGTTTTTCATCGATTGAACCATATTCACAAATGCAATTTTCGATTTTTGCATGATGAATAAGATCTAGATTTTTTTTAATTTTTTTGTAAATTCTAAATTCACCGTAACCATTGCCACCACTCAAGATTTTTTGGACTTTGTGATTTCCTTCAACAAGTTCATAATCGCGAACAAGCATTAATTTTGCAGAACAAAATACATCAATATCGCAAACATATTTTTTACTTGCAAGACTTATCGTCCAATGTAGTTGTTCATCATCTTCTTCGCCCGGAACTGGAGAGCAATTATATACAACTGAATATTTTTTAAATTTTCCATTCATCGAAAAATTAAATTCTGTTTCATCAATTTTACAAATTACACAAAGTTTTTCATCGTAAATTCCTTTTACGGCAAGCGTAGCATTGTCAATGAGTTTTCCAGAAAAGTAACTTGTAAGTTTATTTGAACTTAAATGATAATAAGGAACTGGAAGATTTTTGCCCCAAAGTTTGTCTGAATAACCAAAACACAATTTTGGCGTTACAGAATACTCTTGGTCATCAAGAACTATTCTTCCAGAAAAATATGTCAAGATTCCTATAGGCAACCAATTTGATTCAACATTTGCAGAAATTTCAGGAAAATCAATAATTTGCTCATAATGCAAATTCCAATGAATTGAACCACTTTGGCTCATATATTCTGGATATTCTTCAGAATCGGATTTTGTTAAAGTAAGACTTCCGTTTAAAGTATCATCTGAAAAAAGTGAATCTGCTATTTGAATAAAAAATCTTTTTTTATCTATTTGGAGTTCATTTGCATTGTAAAATCTATTAATTTGTTTTCTGTTATCTCCATAAATTCCAGCACGAACAGCCACAAAAGATGGAACAACAGTTTCTTCAGCATTTTGATTTTTAATTTCCATATTTCCATAAAGGACTGCTTGTAAATCTTCTTGTTTTATTTTGGGACGCGATTTTTGGATTAATACAAAGTTATCTGGAGAAATGGAAGGATTTTCAATTAAAAGTTCAATGAAAAAACATTCTTCTTTTGCCGTAATTATATTTTTTCCTGTAAAAAAATATCGCCAACAATCAAAACCCGATTTTTTTAAAGAACCTTTTAATTTATATCCATTTTTTTTTATTGTTGCTTTTGAAATTGCCATAAATAATCCCTTTAAAATAGTCAAATTGATTATCGGCACTTTCGATATATGAATTTATATTATTTAAAAATTTTATCTAATGTTTTTTTAATTTCACTTTTATCAGGATAATTTTCATCAAGAAATTCAAACGCGTTAACAGCATCACGCTGAACATGTTCGTACCATATAGAATATAATTCTTGTTTAATTTCCTCTCCAGGATATGGAGCGCCCTGAATATCCGAAACTAAGTTTCTCATAATTTCAATGCAGTTTTGTAATTTTTTATCCATATTTTTTCACCTTTTAATAATTATAAACCAATTTTTTCAGTTAGACTAGATATTTTTTGAGATTTTGGCGAAAGAATAGCTTTTTTGCAAGATTTTTGAAAATTTTCATAAATTCTCTTTGCAGCCGCATGCATATCTTTTGGAGTTACTTTCAAAATATTTTTAATTCTTGTATTTACATCATCTTGATGAATACAAGTAAGAATACGCTCAAATCCGATATATCCTTTTGTTTTTGGCGTCATAGGTTTTAAAACGGAACTAAAATTTCCTGTCACCGCTTTTATTACTTCTTCTTGTGTAAATTCTTTTTCAGTGGCGGCTTTCAAACAAAGTTCAATTTCTTGTAGCGATTTATACGGATTTGGATCACGATAAGTTGAAATTTCAAAAACTTGTGCAACAGAATCATTATGTGCATAAGCACCATAAGCACCACAAACAGTTCGGATTCTTTCCCACAAAAGAGAATTTGAAAGCCAATGAGAATATACAGATTCAGCGGCGGCTTCAATCGTTGTATATGAAGAAGCGTTAAAAGAGCAAGATGAAAATCCTACTTGAATATCTTTTTCAAAAAAATAAAGATTTTTTTGTGCCTGCGGAAATTTTATGTTTGCCTTTAATGATTCAAAATTAGTTTTAGGATTTGTAGGTTCTGGAATTTTTAACTCAATGCGAGAAGCAAATTCTTTTATTAATTCAATGGAAGTTGTTTTTGAATTTTTATCACAAATTAAATTTATCACGCCACCGCTTTTAAAAAGTTTATTAGAAATTTGCAAAAGTTTTGATTTAAGAAGTTTATAATCGCCTTTTATTTTTTTTAAAAAGAAAAGATTTGTAAGCCCTTCAAAAATTTCATCTGAAGCTTTTGCTTTAGAAAATTCACTATTTGCTAAAGAAGCCATATATGCTTGTCCACTTGTACTAACAGAATTTTCAAAATCTGAAAGCATTTCGTCAAACAGAAATTTTATTCGCTTTGTATCAGAAAAGTCTGGCTCAAGAATACAATCAGAAACAAATTGCAAACATTGTTTTGTATTTTCTGCAAGCATTTTAACATGAAAACAAAACCATTCTCTATCAACTATATTATATTTTTCATATTCAAGTTTCATTTTTTTTGCACGTTCTGTAAAAGCACATTCTCCTGTAATTGAGCTAGTTACAAAAGCACCAGAATATTTGTCAACAATTGTTGCACATTTATCCCAAGACAAACCTTTCCAACCAATTTCTGTAATGACATATTGCAAAATCGAAACATAGTTATATTCTTCTGGAGAAAGAACATCAATTGGAAAGCAAACAGAAAAATAATTTATTCCATTTGTGTTTTCTTCGTTGCACATAAATGGAAATTTATTTTTAGATGAATTTTCAATAATTTGAAATTCTGTTTTAATCTGAGGAATTTGATATTCGATTGTTCTAGCGTTAATTGACGGAAGACAAGAAATAAGTTTTGTTTCGTCTTGTTGCTGAAACTGACGAAGAAGTTTTATTTCTTGTTCAAGTTGTTCATCAGAAATTTGCGATTTGAGTTTTTCAATTTGAATATCTTCAAGACGACGACATTCTTTTGCAT
>CAZOTD010000114.1:0-5768 GCA_964582685.1 uncultured Treponema sp.
TAAATCAAATTAAAAATTAGAAAAACATTATTATAAGTTTTGCAGCAAGAACAACAGAAACAAGTGCAAAAGGATAAGTTGCAGCATAAGCGGCAGAAACATCATCAGTTCCAGCAGTTGCAATTAAAGTTCCAAGTGCTGGAGTTGAAGTCATTCCTCCAGTAATTGAACCAAGGTTGTTAAGAAGACTTAACTTGAATACATATTTTGCAAGAATAAATCCAACAATCATCGGAAGAGTTGTCATAATTGCACCATAAATAAAATATGACCATTTAAATTCATCAATGAAATTTACTCCGCCTGGAACTCCTGCTCCAATTAAGAACAAAACAAGACCAAGTTCACGCATAAAATTCAAAGTTTGTTTTGAAATGCGAAGATCGATTTTTCCAATATGAGCTAAATGTCCAATAATTAAACCGCTAATAAGACAACCACCAGAATTTCCTAAAGAAAAATTAATTCCAGGAATTTTTATACAGCCAATTAAGCATCCAAAAGCAACAGCAAGACAAAATGGGAAAAATCCAAATGGATCTATTGTATCAAGTTTTCCTTTTGGTTCTGGAACTTCAATCGAATTTGCAGCATTAAAATGCGCAACTTCATCAGCCATATTTACTTTTAAGATTTTTGGTACTAACTGAACAAAAAGAACAACGCCTAAAACTCCATAAAGATACGCAATTCCATAACCTGCCGTTACTTGTTCTTCAATTGCAGTTGCAACTTCTTTTCCAGCACTAAAACCTGGAGTTGAAGTTAAACCACCTGTTAAAAGACCAACAGCCATAGAAGCAGTAAGATTTTTATCAAGGAAAATAAAAAGAATAGCTGTTCCAGCACCAATTGCAATTATAATAATTCCTAAAAGAATGTAACTGAGCGTTTTTTTATTAAAAGAACGAAAAAATTTAGGTCCTGCAATAAGTCCAACAGCAGTAACAAAAAGAGCAGTTCCAATATTAGAAACTATAGTAAAATTTCCTTTAATTGTATTTGACCAAAGATAAATTGCTTTTTCACCAATGTTAAAAGATGGAATAAAGTTACATAAAATTCCATAAAGAAGAGCAACAAGCAAAACACCTGCAGTTCCAAGTTCAATACCTTTAACTTTGATAGCACCAATAAGATATCCTATTGTACCAATTGCAAATACAATAAAAACGAATGAAAGAGCTGAAGAAACTACTTCAGCCAAATAAGAAGTCATTATTTTTACCTCGAAGAAATAAATTTGCATTATTATAATGATATGAAAGAAGTTTTTCAATAAGAAAAAAGAAATTCAAACTAACTGCTTTTTCTAAAATTCTTATCTGTTAGAATTCTTGCAAAAATCAAACCTAAACTTAAAGAAAAAACTGTAATAACCGCTTTTGTAAGCCAAAATGTGCCAGCAGAAAAATCTTCCAAAACTATGAAATAAATTCCTTTATACATAAATAACCCAGGAACCATAATTACAATGGAAGGAACTGTTATAGTCAATCGTGGATATCCAACACGTTTTTTTATTGCTGATGCTAAAAGTCCAGAAAAAAATGATGCCAAAAATGCTACCAAATAACTAGAAATAGAGGTGTAATCTAAAATTGTAAGACGAAAAACATTTGTAATCATTCCTATAATTCCTGCAAAAATTGCCATCTTAATTGTGCTATTAAACATCAACGAAAAACCAAAAACTGCAATAAAACTTGTAACACAACGCAAACCAAATGTAAGAATTGGATGAAGTTCATAAGTTATAAATTCTGCAGGCGCAAAATCAAAAATAACAGCACAAAGCCAACCTGTAATTGTTGCAACAAAAATAATCAAAAGTGAATAAAGAATTCTTTCAAAGCCAGAACGCAAATCAAGTTTAGCACAGTCAATTCCACCAGTAATCAAAGGAAAACCCGGAATTATAAAAAGCATTGAACAAATATAACCTGCCTGATGTGCATCAGAAATTCCAAAAAAATATTCTGCAAACTTTATTAAAATAATATAAACGAAACAAGCGACTGCAACAGAAACGGAAACATTTGCAAAAAGCGTTATTTTCTTTTCTAAAAGTTTTTTGCGAACAAAATTTCCAAAGCCAGCACCAAAAAAAGCACAGATAATTTCTGCGATTCCGCCACCGAGCAAAAAAGTAAATGCCGCACATGCAATTGCAGCAGCAAAAGCAAGTGTAAATGCATTGTAATGATTTACTGAATTTTCAATTTTATCTAAATCTTCAAAGAACTGTTTTATCGAATATTGTTCAACTTTTGATTCAAATTCATCAGCAAAAAGACGCAACTTGTAAAGTTTTTCAGTATTAACACCAATTGTATGAATAGAAAGCGCATTTGTATATGTTTGATTTTTATCAACACATGTGTACGCAATAGCAAGAAGTCCAATATCGGCATTGCAAGTAATTCCCATCGCACGCGAAACTTTATTCATTGCGGCTCTAACACGCCAAGCACCAGCACCAACAGAAAGCATCATAAGCCCAAGTCGACCAACAAGCATCGATTTTTCTTGTAAAGTTGTATTTTTTGTAGGACAATTATTTTTTTTGTCAATCAAATTGTCCCAGGAAATATTCATGTGTTGTTTTCGGAAATTACTCATATCTATAATTTAAAAATTTGATTCTAAATTCTAAAAGGAAAACTTTAAAAAAAAAATATAAAACTATTCTTCGTTTTTTGTTTCA
This sequence comes from uncultured Treponema sp., assembly GCA_964582685.1. Taxonomy (GTDB): domain Bacteria; phylum Spirochaetota; class Spirochaetia; order Treponematales; family Treponemataceae; genus Treponema_D. The sequence continues at coordinate 2,708 of CAZOTD010000114.1, forward strand.
TTTGCTTCATCGCAATTTTCCAATTTCATATCTGTCGCTTTTTTAAATTCGTTGGCGCGATTTGCTAATACCCAATCTCTAACAGTGTCACGCTTTAATCCATACTTTTTAGCAAGAAGTTTATAGCCCATTTCGCCTTGTTTATATTCTGACAGAACTTGCATTTTTAATTCATTCGGATATCTAATGCGCATATTTGTAAAATTTGTCCAATTTCTTTAATTAGAAAAAAAATGAATTTGTTACATTTTTCACTTTTCCTTTTATAACCTTAAAATGTAAAATTCACATAGCGAAGTTTTGCATTTTAGACAATTCAAACCTAAACTAAAAATTATAAGTTTTAAGCAGTTATGTCAACTAAAACATATCAAATGTCATCAATTTCAAAAAAAAGAGAGCATGAAATTATTCATTGCTCTCTTTTTTATACAAACTAATCAAGAACTACTTTGTAGCTCCCGGAATTTCTTTGCCTTCAAATTCTGGATTTCCGTGATGATATGTTGGAAGAATTTTTGGAGAAACTACATCATCTTGAATTTTTGCGTCTGAACGTTCTTTTTCAAAATCTTTTACATGTTGCAAAGAAAGTTTATCTGAAAGTTTAATGTCTTTGAACATTTTGCCTGCTTCAATTCCAGCTTCACGACCAAAAACAACAACATCAAGAAGAGAATTTCCCATAAGACGATTTGTTCCATGAACGCCACCAGATGCTTCGCCTGCTACAAGCAAGTTTTTAACATTTGTGTGGCAAGTTTTGTCAATTTCAACGCCACCGTTTTGATAATGAAGTGTTGGATAAACCAAAATTGGTTCCTTGCGAATATCAATTCCATATTTGATGAACATATTATACATTGCAGGAATTGATTTTAAGATTGTTCCTTCACCATGAATTATTTCAATCATCGGAGTATCAAGCCAAACTGCATCTTGAACATCGTTATGAACTCCACGACCTTCGCGAACTTCTCGAATAATTCCAGAAGCGTTTACATCACGAGTTTCAAGCGGATGAATGTAAACTTCTCCATCTTTATTAATCAGTTTTGCTCCAAGCGAGCGAACTTTTTCTGTTACAAGCTTTCCAAGAATCTGAGTTGGATAAGCAGCACCTGTTGGGTGATATTGAAGAGAATCTTGATACAAAAGTTTTGCACCAGCTCTGTAAGCAAGAACAAGTCCGTCAGCAGTCGCTCCATAATGATTTGAAGTTGGGAATCCTTGATAATGCATTCGTCCAGCACCACCTGTTGCAATAATTACAACTTTTGCTTTTGCAATTCGAATTTCACCAGTTTCAATATTTTGTAATACAGCTCCACATGCTTCACCGTTTTCATTTTTGATAATTTCGATTGCGGCTGTAAAATCTACAACTGTAATATCATCTTTGCGGTTAAGAGTTTCATCACGCAAAGTTCGCATAATTTCTGCACCAGAATAATCTTTACAAGCGTGCATTCTTTTGCGGCTAGTTCCACCACCATGAGTTGTAACCATTGTTCCATCAGAAGTTTTATCAAATTCAACGCCAAGGTCATTTAACCATTTAATTACACTTGGAGCCTTGTTTACAAGTGTGTAAACCAATTCTGGTTTTCCATCAAAATGTCCGCCACCAAAAGCGTCCAAATAATGTTGAGCAGGAGAATCATTTGGTTTGTCTGCTGCTTGAATTCCACCTTCAGCCATCATTGTGTTAGCATCGCCGACTCGTAATTTTGTTACTAAAAGGACTTTTGCCCCAGATTCACTTGCCATAATTGCAGCACTAGTTCCAGCACCACCACCGCCAATTACAAGTACATCTGTTTCGTAATCAATATGATTTAAATCGATGTGTTCTGGTTCAATGCGTGGTTTTGCTTGCAACATTTGAGCAAGTTCAATTGGAGCCTTTTGACCTTTATTTGGACCGATTTTAAGTTCAGTGAACTGTTCTTTAATGCGGTCTGGATGGAATTTTAAAAGCAAATCGTCTTTTTGTTCAGCTGTAAGACGAGCATGTTCAAATTTTATGTTTTCTTCGCGTTTTTCTGCAACAATTTTTGCAGCTGTATCAAGATAGTTTCCGTACATAATTTTCTCCAATAAAAGTCATTTAGTTTTCGATATCTCTATTGTTATAGAGATTCTTTATCTGAGCTTTATCACCTGTAGACATTTCTACAAACTTTTGAATTGCTTCTTCACATTTTCCTTCTTCAATTTCTGCAACTCTATCAAGAAGATGCTGTGCTTGTGGCTGAAGGTATTTTCCATTTAGACGGCGAGCAAGTTCTGCAACTTGAGGATGGCTAATTCCTGCTGGACAACGACTTGAACAACATCCACACATTACGCAGTCAAAAGATAAATCTGCACATTTTGCAAAATCGCCACGTTGAGCATAAGCAATATATTGCATTGTCTGCAAACTCTGAGGACAAGCACGTGTACAAGCATTACAACCTACGCAAGAATAAATTTCAGGATAAAGTTGCATCATAACTTGCTGTTCAGGTTTGATTTTATTGATGTCATAAACTTGTTTTACAAGTGGAAAGAATGGAAGAGTTGCAATATACATATCGTCTTCAACTTTTTTAGAACATGCAAGACAAGTTTGTAATTGATTTTCACCTTTGATACGATAAATTGTAGCACACGCTCCACAAAATCCGTTTCTGCATCCACAACCACGCTTTAACTGATAACCTGCATATTCCATAGCGTTCATTATTGTTAATTCAGCAGGTACATCATATTTTTTTCCAAAAATATAAATTGTTGCCATTTCTTTTTCTGCCATATTATTCTCCTTACGTTAAGCGCCAAGGACGGCGCGTCAAAATCTTATTTAGTCAATGCACAAGTTTTTATTTATAAAACTTGCTGAACAAAAATGACAAGGAAGTCATTTTTTTAGACTAATATTCTGGAGGAAGTTCCCCAAGTTGATCAAAACTAAATACCGGTCCGTCTTTGCATACAAACTTATCGCCAATGTTACAACGACCGCATTTTCCAATTCCACATTTCATTCGCATTTCCATTGTTGTAAAAACTTGTT
>CAZOTD010000115.1:0-5738 GCA_964582685.1 uncultured Treponema sp.
GAATTATTCATTTATAAAATTTCTTAAAAATTAATTTACTCTTATATCTTGAATTTCGTATCCAGCATTTTCAAAAATTGATTTCATTTTTGCTTCGTCAATTCCAGTTGCTTTGACAGTAAGCATAATTTTGTTATCAATTTGTTTTTTTGTTGTAACTGCACTTATGATGTTAGCATTTAATTCTGCAATTTCTTTTGTTACTTGAGCAAGTTTTCCTGGCGCGTCATTTACAATTGCAACAATGCGAACGCCTTTTTCTCTTGCACCAAACATTTCTGTAAACAAATAGAACAAATCGCTTTTTGTAATAATTCCCACAAGCGAACTATTTTCTACAACAGGCAGACAACTTATTTTGTTATCAACCATAATTCTAGCTGCTTCTTCTACGACTTCATTTGGCGAAGTTGAAACAACTTTTGTATTCATAATTTTCTTGACTGTAAGTTTTGAAAGAAGATAACTTATTTCAAACATATCAAGAGTTGTTGCAGAAGAAGGTTCTGCTCTGAGCAAATCATTTTTTGTTATAATCCCAACAAGTTTGCCGTTTTCAACAACAGGAAGTTTACTTACATTATTTTCTGTCATCATTTTTTTTGCTTCTGTTGCTTTTGTGTCTGGGCTTGCACAAACAACATTTGTGCGCATTACTTCTTTTACAATCATATTAGCCTCCTAAATATGCTTCTTTTACAGAAGGATCTAAAATTAAATCCTTTGCATTTCCATATTTTACAATATTTCCTGTTGCAAGAATATATGCTCTGTTAGAAATTGAAAGTGCTTTGTATGCATTTTGTTCTACAAGCAAAATCGTGGTTCCTGTAGAATTGATTTCTTGAATGATTTTAAAAATTTCATCAACGATAATTGGAGCAAGTCCCATACTTGGTTCGTCAAGCAAAAGAAGTTTTGGCTGTGCCATTAAAGCGCGAGCGATTGCAAGCATTTGCAATTCACCTCCACTTAGAGTTCCCGAAATCTGATTTATCCTTTCTCGCATTCTCGGAAAAATATCTAAAATCATTTCAATATCTTTTTTTACTTCTTTATCCTTTCGAACAAATGCTCCCATTTCAATATTTTCTTTTACAGACATATTTAAAAAAATATGTCGCCCTTCTGGAACTTGAATAAGATGTTGTTTTACAATCAAATCTGGCGGTAATTTTGTAATATCAGTTCCTTCAAAAATTACAGAACCACTTTCTTTTTTAATAATGTTACTAATTGCATGAAGCGTTGTAGTTTTACCAGCACCGTTTGAGCCAATCAAACTGATAATCTCGCCTTTATTCACATCAAAACTAATTCCTTTGAGTGCATTAATTGCTCCATACGAAACACATAAATCTTTTACATTAAGCATCTTCAGCCTCCGAACCAAGATATGCTTTTATTACTTGCGGATTAGATTTAATTTCTTCAGGTTTTCCAGAAGCAATTACTCTCCCATAATCGAGAACCATAATTCTTTCACATATTCCCATTACAAGTTTCATATCATGCTCAATCAAAAGAATTGTAAGTTTAAATTCATTTCTGATAAATGCAATAAGTTCCATCAATTCTTCTGTTTCTTGTGGATTCATTCCGGCGGCAGGTTCGTCGAGCAACAGAAGTTTTGGAGAACTTGCAAGTGCACGCACAATTTCGAGTTTTCGCTGTTCGCCATAAGGAAGATTTTTTGCAAGTTCATCTTTTTTATTCAAAATATGAAACAAACTGAGTAAATGTTCAACTGTAGAAGTCATTCTCTGTTCATCGCGACGAAACCTTGGAGTTCTAAACAAGGCATCAAAGCAATTACTTTTTCTCGAACTGTGTAAAGCAATGAGAACATTTTGTGCAACAGTCAAATTGTTAAAAAGTCTGATATTTTGAAAAGTTCTTGCAATTCCAAGTTTATTCAATTGATAAGGCTTCATTTTATTGATAACTTTGGTGCGACCGTTTTTCCCCCAGAATGTAATTTGTCCTTCTGTCGGCGTGTAAATTCCACTTAACATATTGAATACAGTTGTTTTTCCAGCTCCGTTAGGACCAATAAGACCTACAAGTTCGCCGTCATATAACTCACATTCAAACCCGCTAACAGCACGCAATCCGCCAAACACGATTGAAACATCAGAAGCCTGCAAAACAAGTTTTTTATTATCAGTCATTGTTTTTTACCTCCAAGTTAGAATCGACTTTTTTGTTTCGGTTTTTTGAAAAAAAGTTTTTAAGCGAATTTGTCATTTTAGGAATTGAGTTTTCAAAAGAAAATTCCTTTGTTCCTAAAAGTCCTTGTGGTCTAAAAATCATTACAATAATAAGAACAATCGGATAAATCAAAAGTCTAAATTCATTTAAGAATCTTAATGCTTCTTGAAGATAAGTCAAAACATACGCTGCAAGAATACTTCCAGTTGTTGAGCCCATTCCGCCGAGCACGACAAAAATTAAATAATCAATACTTTTTGTAAACGATGCTTGATCTGGTTTTATAAATCCGACGCGACATACATAAAGAGCACCTCCAAGACCTGCAATAATCGAGGCAATTACAAAACCAATCATTTTGTATTTAAAAACACTAATTCCATTTGCATTTGCTGCGATTTCATCTTCGCGAACTGCAAGAATCGCTCGCCCATAACTTGAACGGATAAAATTCTGAACAAGAACAATTAACAAAATCAAAACAGTTGTTATTACAAAAAATGCGGGACCTTCTACAAGCGAAAGTGGAGAATCTAGAGAATTTCCGTTTGGTCCACCAATGTATTTTTCAGGATTAGTTTGGTAAACAATTCGCAAGTTGTTCAAAACTACACGAATAATTTCTCCAAAACCAAGAGTAACGATTGCAAGATAATCACCATCTAATTTTAATGTAGGAAATCCAATCAAAAAACCAAAAATTGCTGTAATAAGAACTGCAATTATAATTGAAATTGGCAAAGGAATTTTAAAGCAAACATTCATAATAATTGTTGAATATGCACCAATTGCCATAAAACCTGCTTGTCCCAAAGAAAGTTGTCCGGTAATTCCACAGATTATATTTACACTCAAAGCCATAATTGCATTAATTGCACAACTTATTAAAATCGTTGAAGTATAACCATTAATCACGCCAAAAGTAATTAGTAAATATGGAATTACAACGCAAAGTACTGCAGTTATGAGAGGAAGCAAATATTTTTTAAAAATCTTTTTGAACATAAATTCTCCAAATCAAAATCTATCTTAAACTTTAACAATTCTCTTCTTGCCCAAAAGTCCTGTAGGTTTAACAAGAAGAATAAGAATTAAAACACCAAAAGAAATTGCATCTGCATAAGCAGAAGGTCCATAAGCTTTAGTAAGAGTTTCTGCAATTCCCAAAATAAAGCCACCAATCATTGCTCCTGGAATTGAACCAATTCCGCCAAGTACAGCGGCAACAAACGCTTTAAGTCCTGGCATATAACCCATTGTCGGATCAATCATTGGATAAGCTGTTGCATAAAGAACTCCAGCAGCACCAGCAAGCATTGAGCCAATCGCAAATGTAAGAGAAATTGTGTTATTGACATTAATTCCCATCAAACTTGCAGCAGACATATCAAAAGATACTGCACGCATTGCTTTTCCGACTTTTGAATAATTAACGACCATATTAAGAATGAACATAAGAATAATACTTCCGATAATTACAAGTGCTTTTATGCCATCAATTTGAATTGCACCCAAAACAATTTTTGGAACTGAAATTGTCGGAAACTGACGAGGGTCTGGACCAACGAACGGTAATACACGCATCATATTTTGTAAAAATAATTCAACTGCGATTGCTGTAATCAAAGAATTTAGTCGTGGTGCATTTCTCAATGGCTTATATGCAAGACGTTCAATTCCAATACCTAAAAGTGCACAAAAAATCATCGCAACAAAAATCGCAATTGTAAAACCTAAAGGTGTTGGTCCAAGTGCAACCATAACAAAATATGCCGCATAAGCACCCATCATCATAATATCGCCGTGTGCAAAGTTAATTAACTTTACAATTCCGTAAACCATAGTATAACCAAGTGCAATTAGAGCATAAATACTTCCCAAGGAAAGCCCATTTATCAATTGTTGAAAAAATATTGTAATACTTTCCAAAATTACCTCACTTATTTTATCTGCTTAAAAACATTCAAACAAAAATAATAGAGATTATTTTATACCATATCATTATTTTTTACAATTAATGTAGGCATTAATCTGTACTGAATATTGCAAAATTTTGTATGTTCACATAATGTCGCAAAAAATTCAAACGAATATTCAAACAACATCGTTTACATAAAAAAAACCGTTCTAGTCAAATGCCAGAACGGTTTTATCAAAAATCGATTTATTAAATTACGGATTAACAGTTGTTTTATAAACTGTCTTTAATTTTCCGTCATCTCCTTTTACGATTTCGAGCATAACTGCCGATTTGATAGGATTATGTTTTTCATCAAATTTAAGATGACCTGTTACATAATTGCCATCTGTTTCTTCAAGTGCTACTTTTACTGCCTGAGGATCTGTCGAACCTGCTTTAATAATTGCATCTTTCAAGATATACATTGAATCATATCCAAGAGCGGCAAATGAATTTGGATCTTTTGAATATTTTTTGTTAAATTTTTCAACAAAAGATTGAACTGCTGGAGATGTTGAATCTGTTGCATAATGATTTGAATAATATCCGTTAAGAACTTCGGCATTTGCATTTCCGAGAATTCCGTCCCAACCGTCAGCACCAACAATTGGAGTTTCGATTCCTTGTGCTCTAAGTTGTTTTGCAATTAAGGCAACTACATTGTAATAATCTGGAAGATATACAACATCTGGATTTGCACTTTTGATTTTAGTCAATTGAGCATTAAAGTCTTTATCATTTGTATTATATGCTTCTTTTGCAACAATTTGTCCGCCAACTTCTGTAAATGATGATTCAAAATTTTCTGTAAGTCCTACGGAATAATCATTTCCAATGTCATAAAGAATAGCCGCTTTTCTAGCATTCAATGTTTCGTAAGAAAATTTTCCACCAACTCTACCCTGAAATGGATCTATAAAACAAGTACGGAAAATAAAATCCCCAGCATCAGTAATAGCAGGAGCAGTTGCAGCAGGCGCAATTTGGATTACCTTCTGAGCTTGAGCACGATTTGTAATTGCTTGAGTACAACCCGATGTCAATGAACCAATAACAATTTTTACTCCATCTTTTGATGTTAATTTTTGGTATGCATTAACTGTCTTTTCTGGATTTCCTTCGTCATCTTCACTAATTAATGAGATGTTTTTGCCATTTATGCCGCCAGCAGCGTTTATTTCTTCAATTGCAAGGTCAATGCCATTTTTACATTCAACGCCGTAAACTGCAACACCACCAGAAAGTGGAAAAATACCACCGATAACAATTTCATCTGATTTACTGCTACCGCATGAAGTCAAAGCTAAAAGAGTAGCCATTACAAATGAACCAACAACTGATTTTTTCATATTCAGCTCCCATAAAAGCCAACAAAGATTTTTCTAAAATCGACTTTTTTTTTAACACACATTCACTACAAAATGAAAATGTGAAATAAATATAATGCTTGCAACGCAAACTTGACAAGATAAAAACTTTGCTATTTGTGGCAAAATCTTTATCTTAACTTGTAATTTGTTATTTTCACTTTATTAAATTTCAAGTAAAAATTTTATCACTGATAAAG
>CAZOTD010000116.1:0-5570 GCA_964582685.1 uncultured Treponema sp.
TAATATTAATTAAAATATTAAATATTGCTAAATAAAAAGTCAATAACACGCAGACTTGATTTTGTTTCGGAAAAAATAAATTTTATATATGAATAATACATAAAGTTTCAACATTTTATTTGATTGTAATCTGAAAATATGCACTAATACCATATATTTTGATAAAAATATTAGTGCATGTGAATTTAAGAAACACTGTAATCAGTCTAAAACTTGAGCACCATTTGCTACAATCGCTGAATTGATTGCGTCTTCAATGCCAGAAACGCTTTCATCGAAATCAACTAGGACTTGTGCTTTATCTGGATTTGCTGTGCAATTAGATACACCTGCGATTGCACTTACTGCTGCTCCTATTTTATTTGCTGAATCAGCATCAAACATCCCCGCAACATATATTTTCTTTTGCATTGTTTAAGACTCCTATCTATTTATTATTATAGAATGAAAAAGCATATTTAGCAAGTATGATTTTTCTATAAAAGTCGAATTTAAAAATAGTTATAAAATAGCTCTTTATAATTCTATAATATATTCGCATTTTCATTAGAAGAAACAATTGTTTTTCCAAGTTGACCGCATGCACCTTGAATTGTTCTTCCACGTCGTGTTCTAAGTGTAACATTTAATCCAGCATTTTCTAATATTTGAACAAAATTTTTACATTCTTTTGGAGATGGTTCAGAAAATGGCAAAGTCGAAATTGGATTCCAAGGAATTAAATTAATATTCACATCAATTCCCTTTGCAAAATCTATCATTTGTTTTGCACTTTGTATGTTTGTGTTTTGATTATGGAGAAGTGCAGCTTCTAATGTTACACGACGACCAGTTTTTTGTGCATAATATGAAATTGCAACTTTTAGTTTATCAAGTGGATTTGCTTTTTGTATTGGCATTATCTGTTCTCGCAGTTTTGGATCTGCAGTTGTAAGAGAAACTGCAAGTCGTATTATAGGTCCATTATCTGCTAAATCGTAAATTCCTTGAATAATTCCGCAAGTGCTAAGTGTAATTCTTCTTGTAGAAAGATTTCTTGCTTCTTTTGAAGAAAGAATTGAAATTGCTTTTCTGATTTCTGGAAGATTCATTAAAGGTTCTCCCATTCCCATAAATACAATGTTATCTAAAGTTCCTACTTCCTCTTCAAGATACATAAATTGTTCGATGATTTCACCAGCAGTTAAGTTTCTTGCAAGTCCAAGCGTTCCAGTTTGACAAAACGCACATTTCATTGCACAACCTGCTTGACAAGAAACACATGCAGTTTTTCGGTTATTCTTGTCTGTAAGAAGAACTGTTTCAATAAAAAGCCCATCGTGAAGTTTTATTTGAAGTTTTATAGTTCCATCAGGATCTTTTAAAACTTGGTTTACAGATGAATTTCTGATTACTGCTTTTTTTTCAAGTGTTTCTCGAAGCTCCTTGCTAAGATTTGTCATTTTAGAAAAATCATTTATATGAGAATAAATCCATTTAAAAATCTGTTTTCCGCGGAACAATTGTGAAAGTTCAAGTTGTTCTGCAATTTGTTCAGGTGTAAGTCCTGTAAGAACAATTTTTTCCATAATCGTGAATTAAGAAATAGGTTTGTTGTTTTTAATTTTTTCTAAAGTTTCATTAATTGCTTGGCTTTTGATTCCTTGTTTTTGAAAACTTTCTAATGTTTCGATTGCTTTCGGTTTTTGGTTTATTTTAATGTAACTGTCTGCAAGATCGATGTAAAGTCTATAATTTTTAGGATCGTATTGTATTAGTGCATTGAGTTTTTCAATGCTTTCTTCGTAATTTCCTTCGCCTTTGCAAATTAGGGCAAGACCTAATGCTGCATAAATGTCAAAGTCAATGTTCATAGCTTTTGTGTAATATTCTGTAGCAGTTTTATAATCACCTGTATTTCTGTATGCATCTCCTGCACGAGTTAAAATTACTTTGTTTTTTGGATCAATTTCAAGAATTTTATTCCAATATTCAACAGAACGATATTGTTGATTCATTCCTCGATAGCAATCGGCAAGTCCAAAAAGTGCATAGAAATTTTTTGGTTCAGATTCTAAAGCTCGTTCAAAATAATAAACGCCTTTGTCAAAAGTTTTAAGTTTTCTGTGACAATTTCCAATTGAAGTTAGAACTCGAATATCAACGCAGTCGTTGTTTAATTCTAGCATTTTTGTCCAATAATATAAAGCATCGTGATATTCCTTAAAGTCATAATGAAGATGTCCAAGTCCGATTAATGCATAAGGATTGTTTTCTTCCATATCGAGAACTTTAAGATAAAGTTGTTTGGATTTTTTAAAATCACGAATTTTGCGATACGCATCTGCAACTCTTGTAAGAACTGTAATATTCTTATTATCATGAACAAGATATTGTTCCCAAATTGAAATTGCTTTGTGATATTGATTAAGTGCTTTGTAACAATCTGCAAGACCAAATAGTGCATAGTTGTTTCCAGGATGAAAAGAAAGACATTGTGAATAGTAATTAATCGCATTCTGATAATTATTCATTTTGCGTTCTGAATCACCAAGTCCGACAAGAGCATAATTATTGTTATTTTCAATGTCCAAAATTTTTGAAAATTCATTTATTGCATCTTTAATCTTGTTTTCTTTTAAAAGTTGATAACCTTTTTTAGAAAGTGCTGAAATTTCATCTGATTGTTCATTTTCTAAATCTTTTGATGGATCAAATAAATCCAAATCAGAATTGCCCATTTCATCGGTTTCTTGTTTTTGTTCTGTCATATTTTTACATCTCCTTTGTAAGCAAATTCAAGTTGCAGAATATTTTAATCTTGAATAAGTATAGAAACGGTTTTTGCAATTTTCTCGTAAATTGGTTCAGTTTTTCTTGTATTGTGAGCAAGAATATACAACTTGAGTGCTTTAAGTTCTTGATTTTGTTCTACATATTTGTCTGCAACTCTTGTAAGTCCGTCAGAATATCCTGTCGTAATAAAAATTCTTCGAGCACCTTCTATATTGCCTTCGTTAAAGAGAACATTGCCTTTTCGGTTTAAAATTGCTTTCTGCTCAGAAGTTAGGGTTTGAATAGGCTGATCAGTTACTTTTATAAACCCTTCAGGAATCTGCTTTTCCACCAGAAGAGATTCGACTTCTTTTCTCATTTAAATTTCCTTAATTTACTATATTTCAAAAAATAATCATAAATTAAACATTACCATAAATATCAAATAAGTCAAGTTAATATTGCTGGAATATTTTAGAAAGAAATACTTTGAAAAATTAATATTTTATTTTTTGTAAGTGTAAAAATCAACAATTGAACGTCCATAAACTCTTTGGTCAATTCGTTTTAAGTTTTCAATTTGCTCAGGCATAAAATGCTCTTCAGGGCGATGAACAAGAATAATTCCATCTTGATTTAGTAATTGTCTTTTTCCTGCTTCTGCAATAAGTTGTTCATGGAATTTATAAGGAAATGGAGGATCGAAAAAAATGTAATCAAATTTATTTTTACATCTTTTGATAAAAAGTTCGCAAGCCATAAAATGACAATTGATTTTTATTCCAAGTTCTTTTTCTGTTATGGAAACATTTTCAAGTACAGTTTTTATTTTGATTTTGTCTTTTTCGCAAAGTTCAACGTATGATGCTCCGCGAGAAACTGCTTCAATAGCAATTATTCCAGAACCAGAAAATAAATCAAGCCAAGATTTTCCTGAAAGATCTGCAAGAATTGCAAAAATAGATTCTCTCATCCTGTCCATTGCTGGTCTAATTATTCCATCTGGACACTTTATATTTCTTCCTTTTAATTTTCCTCCAGTAATACGCATTTTTATCTTTTCTTTGAGTTTGAAACATTCAATGACCAATAAATTGAATCATGAACAATTTTTGGATTTTCTTTTGCATAAGAAAAAGCATTTTTCTTTTCAACACTTACAATGTAAGGATCAGCACCTTTTTCTAACAAAAGTTTTATTACATTTGTTGTTTCGTAATATTCTGCTGCATACATTAAAGGAGTTTTTCCTTTATAAATTGAATTAATTTTGATATTGAAATTAAAATATTCCCTGATAATTTCTTCTGGACGTTCTTCCATTAATGCAAAAATAAAAGAATCAAGAATATTGAGATTTTTCTTTGATGCTTCACTTAATATATTGGCAAGAACATTTTTGTTTTGGCAATAAGCGGCAGCAATTTGTAAAACAGTTATGTCATAATAAGTTTTTGTATCAAGTTCAGCACCATATTCAAAAAGCATTTGAATGATTGCTGGCGATTTTGAATAACGACAAGCGTACATTAATGGAGTCCAGCCATCGTTATCTTTTGCATTTGGATTTGCACCAGATTCAAGAAGAGCGTAGCAAGTTCTATCATCGTTTTCCATAATAGAATTCATAAGTCGTGTTCTTTTATTGTTATCAACTGCGTCTGGATTTGAAATAATTTGTACTTTTTTTGTTTTGATGTCATCAAGTAAATCTTCTTTGACAACAGGTTCTGTTTCAATTTCATCAAAAAGATATTCTGGGCGACTATTACTATATTGGTCAATTTTAGGAATTTCTATTGGTGAAGAAATTGTAGTTTTTGAAGTTTCTTCTTGAAAAGTTGTAAGTTCTTGTGAACTTAATTCAAGTTCTTGTTTTACTTCTGATTCTTGAATGTTTTGTTCTAGTTCAGGTTCAATTTGTTTGTTTTCAAGTTCTGATATAGTTTCAAAATTATTTTCTGGTTCTAGTTTTTGTGGATTTTCATTTTTTTTGTTTTGTTCTAGTTCAGATTCAATTTGTGTGTTTTCAAGTTCTGTTATAAATTCTTGATTTTGTTCCGATTCTATCGAAATTTCTTCTTTTGGGGTTTGTTTTTGTTCAGATTTTATTTCTGGTTGATTTTCATCTTTTAATTCTGAATTTTCTTTAATTTGCTCTTTTTGTTCACTTGTATTGTTTTGTTCTGAAGAAGCTTGTTTTGGCATTTGAGATTCTGGTTCTTTTTTTATTTTTGCAGGATCAAGTACATATTCTTCTAATGCATTATATACTTGAGGATTTTCTTTTGCATAGTCGAAAGCATTACTTCCCATATTATCTTTAGTTGTAATGCGTTTTATTTTTCCTGCTTTTGTTAAAGTATTGAAATTAACAATGCGGTTAATTGTTTTTGAACTTGCTCCATAATTTGCCGCAAACATTAAAGCTGTTTGACCGTTTTTATTTTTAAGATCTGGGCTACAACCAGCTTTTAAAATCATTTCAATTATATCATCGCTACATTTGTATTGAAGCGCAATCATTAAAATGGAATTTCCATCGTCTCCATATTTAAGAGTAGAAAGTTCTGGAGACATAGTCAGAATTTTACTTATTTGTGATTTTGAATTTGCTTGAACGGCTTCTAACAGATTTTTCTTTGAATAGGAAAATACTGAGTTCATCAAGAATAAAACTATTAGAATAGTTGTAATACGCTTAAAAATCTTCATATCACTATTATATATGTCAAATTACCTTGCGGTCAAGTGTTGACATTTATCTATTATAAATGATAATATTTTTAGAAGTTATTCATTATAACGTATTTTAT
>CAZOTD010000117.1:0-5527 GCA_964582685.1 uncultured Treponema sp.
ATCTATGTCTATGCTCAAACGAAATATTAAGTTATAATTTTAACAATGTTATTAAAAAATAAAATGTTGCATTTTTTTTATGGAATTTCGATTATTTTGCTTTTCTCAAGTTGTTCGCTAAAATATCATCGCGAAACAATTTCTGAAGAAAATGTTCCTCAAATCAGTTTTGAACAAGCAAAATTAATTCAATATTCTGATAATAAAAAAATTGTGCAGTTAGATTGCCAACTTTATGAACAGTACAAAAATTCTGGGGAAATTTATATAAAAAATTCTGATTTTTTGCTTTATAATTCAGATGAAAAAGTTACTTCGAATGCAACCGCAAATCTTATAAGCGTTAACAATAAAGTTTATGAATTTTTTGATGGTCTTGATTTTTTTGATAATGAGCAAAATACAAAAATTGTTGCTCAAACAGTAAAATGGAATGAAAATACAGAACAACTTGTAAGTGCAAAAAATCAAGATGTAACGATAAAAAAAGATAATCTTGAAATTACAGGAAAAGATTTTAGTGCTAGCATAATTTCAAATACTTTTTTATTTTCTGGACAAGTTCATGGTCAACAGTTGTTGACAAAAGCCTCAACTGACGACCAAGAAAAAATTATTTTCTCCGGCGATTCAATGCAAGGAAGCGTTTCAAGTTCTGATGATTCGCCTAAAAAAAACTATACGATGCTTAGTGGAAATGCTTACGTTAAAACGGATACAATGGAAATTTATGCGGATTCGATTGAACTTTCGGGAAAAGATTTTAACGAAATTAAGGCTTTTGGAAATATAAAGGGGACTAATTCTGAATCCGAACTTTCATTTTCGGCTGACCAACTTGAATATAGCACAGATACAAAAATTGTAATGCTTTCTGGCAATGTCGAACTTAATGACATTCAAAATGATGTTGTTGCAAAAGCACAAAATATTGAATATGACCAAAATTCCGATGTTGCAATAATGCAAATTGATGTGGAATTAAAACAGAAAAAAAATATTTGTAGAGGTGCTTATTCAATTTATCGCAAAAATGAGCAAACTTTAGAACTTGCCGGAAATGCCAGCGTAATTCAAGATGAAGATACTTTTCGGGCTCAGTCAATTAAGTTTAATATGGAAACAGAAGAAATTGTGCTTGATGGAAATATTCGCGGAACTGTAAATTCTTCAACAAAATAAATTAAGGTAAAAAAAATGAATGATGAAATCCAAAATCTCCAAGATAATTTTTTTCAAGAACAACCAGCAATAACGCAAAATTTTAATCATACAGAGCAAAACGAACAAAATCTTGACCAAAATTTTCAAGATAAACAAAGAAATTTGCCAATCGACGAAAAATCGCAAATTATTCACACTTTGCGTGCTTCAAGCCTTTACAAGAATTTTGGTAAAAAAAAAGTAGTACAAGGAGTTGATTTTTCAATACGCACAGGCGAAATATTAGGACTTTTGGGACCGAATGGTTCTGGAAAAACAACTACTTTTTATATGATTGTAGGTTTTCATAAACCGACGCAAGGGGAAGTTTTCCTTGATGATGAATGTGTTACAAAACTTCCAATGTATAAAAGAGCACAAAAAGGAATTTCGTATCTTCCGCAAGAACCTTCCGTTTTTAAGAAACTTAGTGTAGAAGATAATATTTGGGCGGTTCTCGAAACTCGCCGAGATTTAACTATTGCAGAAAAAAAACGTGAACTTGAAGAACTTATTGAGGAATTTTCGATTACAAAAATTCGTCGCCAAAAAGCGTATACACTTTCTGGTGGCGAGCGACGTCGTACAGAAATTGCACGCTCACTTGCTATTCAACCAAAATTTCTTTTACTAGATGAACCTTTTGCAGGAATTGACCCAATCGCTGTCGCAGATATTAAAAAACTCATAAAGCTTTTGTCAAAACGTGGAATTGGAATCCTTGTTACAGATCATAATGTTCGTGATACGCTTGAAATTACAGATCGTTCAATTATTATTAATAATGGGCAAATTATTACTCAAGGAACTAAGGAAGAAATTCTCAAATCAGAACAAGCAAGAACAATTTATCTTGGAACAGATTTTGAGATGTAAAAAAAAAATTGCTGGAATATCATTTTTTTTCATATATATTCACATTTTAGTGTTTGACATCTAACTTCAATTAATGTACTATGATATATGAACATTTCTATATTATGCATGGAGTTTAAAATGCCACAATTTTTATGGTTTATTATTCTCCCGATTGCTGGAATTGTTCTTGGATGGACTATTCGCTGGCTGTATGCCAGATTTCAACTATCTGCGTCGGAACAAAAAGCTGAACGTGTAAAACAGGATGCAATAAGAGAAGCTGAAGCTCAGAAAAAAGAAATTTTGCTAAATGCAAAAGATGAACTCATTCGTGAACGAAACCAGCAGGAACGGGAAAACCGTGACCGCCGTGCCGAAGTCCAAAGATATGAAGCACGCGTAAATCACAAAGAAGAACTGCTCGATCAACGAGCACAAGCGTTTGACAAGCAAGAAAAAGAATTTGCCGAACGAACTTCTGCGCTAGAAAAGCGAGAAGCTAGCGTTCAAGTTCAAGAAGAAGAATATCGTAAGGAACTTGAACGTATTTCAGGTCTTTCTGCTCAAGAAGCAAAAGATTTAATTATCAAAAATCTTGAAAACGATGCTCGACATGACGCACAAGCATTGCTGAATAAAGTAGAACAAGAAGCACAACTTTCTTCAGAAAAAAAAGCACGCGACATTTTAGTTGCAACAATTCAACGTATTGCGACAGAAACTACAAGTGACATAACTGTTGCAACAGTTTCTTTGCCAAGTGATGAAATGAAAGGTCGAATAATTGGTCGAGAAGGACGCAATATTCGTACTATTGAAACTCTTACAGGAGTTGATATTATTATTGACGATACGCCAGAAGCTGTCGTAATTTCATGTTTTGATCCTGTTAGAAAAGAAATTGCTAAAGAATCTTTGGAACGACTTATTTCAGATGGTCGTATTCATCCTGCTCGTATTGAGGAAGTTGTACAAAAGGTTACTCGCGAAGTTCAAAATAAGATTTACGAAGAAGGCGAAAAAGCGCTTTTTGATCTCGGAATTCACAATATGCAAACAGAAGGCATTCGTGCTCTTGGTCGACTTTATTTTAGAACAAGTTATGGTCAGAATGTTCTTGTTCACTCAAAGGAAGTCGGTTTGCTTGCAGGTATGCTTGCTGCAGAACTTGGAGCCGACCGTGAACTTGCTAAGCGTGCTGCAATTCTTCATGATATTGGTAAAGGTGCCGAAAACGATTCAGATCAAAATCATGCAGAAGTTGGTGCCGAAATAGCACGCAAAATGGGAGAAGAACCTCGTGTAATTAATGCAATTGCTGCTCACCATAATGATATTGAACCGACAAGTGTTGAAGCTGTAATTGTTCAAATTGCTGATGCAATTTCTGCTGCCCGACCAGGTGCTCGCCGTGAAACTGTAGACAATTATGTTAAGCGACTTGAAAATCTTGAAGGTATTGCAGAAAGTTTTAACGGAGTTGAAAAAGCTTATGCAATTCAAGCTGGTCGAGAACTTCGTGTTCTTGTTAATAATGAAAAAATTCCAGATTTAGAAGTTAAAGAATTAGCAAGAAAAATTGCAAAACAAATTGAAACAGATCTTCGCTATCCTGGAAGAATTAAACTTACAATGATTCGCGAAACTAGAATAGTAGAATACGCAAGATAAATTGAAAAATAATTACAAAAATCTTATTTATGGAAAATAAAAAAGGTCTATCGTTAATTAACGGCAGACCTTTTTTTTACTAAAAATATTTTAATAAACTTTTAGAATTTCTAAAAGGCGGTCTTTGCCGATAATTTTCATAAAACTTGCAAGGCGCGGACCTTGTTCTTTCCCAATCAATGCTTTGTACAAAGCTGTAAAAAGTTGTTTTGCGTCAAGTCCCATTTGAGTTGCGATGTCATACATCGCTTGTTGGCAATCTTTGTCTAGTGCATAAGTTTCAATTTTAGGAACAACTTCTTCACGAACGCGAATAATTGCTTTTGTCATAGTTTCATCAAGGTTGGCTTTGCTTTTGTCATTACGAAGAGAAAAACAAAATTCTGGAGCACAATCTGGAGCCGAGTGTTTAATCCAGAATTCTGCACATTTAATTCTACGACGAAGTCGCTCTTCTTGTTCAGGTTTTACATCTGCGAGTGATTTAATTACAGCATCAACATCAAATGAATATGTTTGAAGTAAAGTTGTTAGCATGCGGAATGTAATCTGGTAAGGAATATTTTCAGGAATCTTTCCATCGATTTGAGAAAGAATGTAAATACGTTTTTCTTTATTAAAATGCTCTTCATTTTTGGCTTTATCAATTCCATAAACGATTCTCTCTGTTTTGTCGTAGTCTTCGTAAACT
The DNA here is from genome assembly GCA_964582685.1 of uncultured Treponema sp. Classification (GTDB taxonomy): domain Bacteria; phylum Spirochaetota; class Spirochaetia; order Treponematales; family Treponemataceae; genus Treponema_D. Next base: position 4,424 of record CAZOTD010000117.1, read on the forward strand.
TTAAGAACATCGAGATCAAATGAAATTGCAAATTCTGTGTTAGGTCTAGTGCCAGCAAAAATGTATCGCAAAACTTCTGCTTGATAAATATCAAGTGCATCGGCAAGCGCGATAACTTTGCCTTTTGAAGAAGACATTTTTCCAGGAACGCCTTTTAAATTTACAAAATCGTAGCGCATTGTAATTGGTGCGTCCCAATCATAAATTCGTTTTGAAACAAGTTTTGCTGTATCATAAGAACCGCCTGGGCTGATATGATCTTTTCCTCCTGGCTCAAAAATTACTTTTTCTTCGTTCCAACGCATCGGCCAATCAACGCGCCAACCAAGTTTTGCGCCTTTAAAAGTTCTAATGTCAGCAGTTTCTTCTTGACCACATTCGCATTTGTACGAAATTCCATATTCGCCGTCGTAGTTTGTAATTTCAGTAGTGTCTTTAGAACATTTTCCGCAAAAAATTGCAACTGGCCAATAAATATCTTCTGTTTTCATTTTGTGAGCATCGTCACGATATTCATTAAGACATTGTTTTATTATTTCGCGATTCTGCATCGCTTTTTTCATTCCTTCAGTATATCTATTTGCGCGATAGCGATTCGCTTGATAAAGGAATTCTGGCTCAATGCCTACTCGAGGAAGTTGTTCTTCAACATCAACTTCGTGATGGCGTGCATAATTTTCGTTTCGTTTTGTTGTGTCAGGAACTTCTGTAATTGGAAATCGTAAATATTTTTGGAGAATTTCTGGTTCTGGCATATTGGCTGGAACTTTTCTAAAAACATCATAATCGTCCCAAGAATAAATAAAGCGGACATTTTTTTTACGGTCACGAAGTGCTCTGACTACAAGGTCTACAGTAATAATTTCTCTGAAGTTTCCAAGATGAACTGTTCCGCTTGGAGTGATTCCAGAAGCACAAGTATATAAATCTAAATCACCTTTTTCATTGATGATTTTTTCTGCCATTTGATCTGCCCAATGGCAAAGTAAAGGCTCTTTTGTGTTTGTTTTGTTGTTATTCATAATTTGCTAATTATATAGAGAAATTATTTGTTAGTCTATTATAAGACTATTCATTGCCTTATTATGTTGATATATTTTATTA
>CAZOTD010000118.1:0-2275 GCA_964582685.1 uncultured Treponema sp.
AAATTAAGTTTTAAAATAAAGCTTTCAGAAATTTAATTTTTTATTGGAGTTAATAAAATGATAAATGTACCAGAAATTTTTGGCAGTAGAGTCTTTAATCAGCAAGTTATGAAAAAAAGGCTGTCACCTAAAGTTTATAAAGCGTTAAAACGCACAATGGAAGATGGAACTCCTCTTAATCTTGATGTTGCAAATAATATTGCAGAATGTATGAAAAATTGGGCAATTGAAAATGGTGCAACTCATTACACACATTGGTTTCAACCACTTACAGGGATTACGGCAGAAAAGCATGACAGTTTTTTAACTCCTGCACCTGAAGGCAAAATTATAATGTCGTTTTCTGGCAAAGAATTGATAAAAGGCGAACCTGATGCGTCTAGTTTTCCAAGTGGAGGAACTCGTTCTACTTTTGAAGCACGTGGTTATACAGTTTGGGATCCAACTTCATATCCGTTTATTAAAGACCATTCCCTTTGTATTCCGACAGCATTCTGTTCTTACAATGGAGAAGCGCTTGATAAAAAAACGCCACTTTTGCGCTCAATGGAAACATTAAATGAACAAGCTTTGCGTGTATTAAAACTTTTTGGCAATGACGCAAAACATGTTACAACAACGATGGGACCAGAACAAGAATATTTTCTTGTTGACGAAAAGCTTTATCAAAAAAGAAAAGATTTAAAAATGACAGGGCGCACTTTATTTGGAGCAAAGCCTGTTAAAGGTCAAGAAATGGATGACCAATATTTTGCCGCAATCAAACCTCGTGTAATTAAATATATGGAAGAACTTAATTTTGAATTGTGGAAGTTGGGAATTTACGCCAAGACTGAACACAACGAAGCCGCTCCCGCACAACACGAAATGGCTCCGATTTTTACAACTTCAAATTTAGCCGCTGATCAAAATCAACTCACTATGGAAATAATGAAAAAAGTGGCACGTCGACATGGACTTATTTGCCTTTTCCATGAAAAACCTTTTAAAGGTGTTAATGGAAGTGGAAAACATAATAACTGGTCAATTGCAACAGATAAAGGCGAAAATCTATTTGCACCCGGAAATACTCCCAGAAAAAATGCCCAATTTTTGTTATTTTTGACAGCGGTAATTAAAGCCGTTGATGACAATCAGGATTTGCTTCGATGTTGTGTTGCGTCTGCTGGCAATGATCACCGACTTGGTGCTCACGAAGCGCCACCAGCAATTATGTCAATTTATGTTGGTGACGATCTTGGCGCTATTCTTAAATCAATTAAGGAAGGAACTGAATACGACGAAAAAGGAAAAACTAAAATGTCAATCGGAGTTGATGTTCTTCCAAACATTCCAAAAGATTCAACAGATAGAAATCGTACAAGTCCTTTTGCTTTTACAGGAAATCGTTTTGAATTTCGGTCGGTTGGTTCTGCACTTTCAATTTCTGGTCCAAACACAACTTTAAATGCAATTCTTGCTAATTCATTAAAACACTTTGCAGATGAACTTGAAAAATCTTCAAACTTTGAAGAAGATTTGCAAAAACTTATCAAGCGTGAGATTACAACTCATTACCGAATTCTTTTTAACGGAAATGGTTATGATGACGCTTGGGTAAAAGAGGCCGAAGAACGTGGTCTTAAAAATTATCGCACAACTCCAGAAGCAATGTCGCATTATATGGATTCCAAAAACATAGAACTTTATACAAAAATGGGAATCTATACAGAAAGTGAAATGCAAAGTCACTTTGATATAAAACTTGAAAAATATTGCCAAGTTTTAAATATAGAAGTTTGCACAATGCTTGAGATGGTAAACAAAGATATAATTCCTTCCGCATTTAAATATATGAATGTTCTTGCAGATACAGAATTTAAAATGCAAAGAGTTTTTAGTCTTTGTGACGCTGGGCTTAATATGATGAAAAAACTTAATGATTTGATTAACGAACTTCATATTGAAGCAGAAGAACTTTATAATCTTCATTCGCAAGTTAAAAAGATAAATGATATTCTTGAAAAATCAAAAGCGTATGCACATCAAGTTATTCCGCAAATGGAAAAAGTTAGAGAAGTTGCAGATTCAATTGAAGTTTTATTAGGCGAAGAATATAAGCCGTTCCCAAGTTACGAAGATTTACTTTATAGCGTACAATAAAAATATCAGTATATAAAAACGACACTTTGCAAATTGGCAAATTTGCAAAGTGTCGTTTTCGTGTGCGAAAGCACAACGTTAATGAGCAAGTTCGTGCAACGAACTTGAAGAAAAAAGCGTTTTTGCCACTAAA
>CAZOTD010000118.1:2375-5520 GCA_964582685.1 uncultured Treponema sp.
ATTATGGCAATTTAATAACAATATTTCTAAGTCCAAGTTCTTTTTTTATAGGCACATCGTCTGCACTAAAGACAAGGTTTTCAATTTTTTTCCAGGAAAACTTGTTCTGCGACGGATACCATTTTTGTTCTTTGTTGTTCCAACCGCCAATGTCGATAAATTTATTCAGTGGAAAAGAAATTTTATTCCAAGAACCATCGGTTTTAATATCATTTTTATTTAAGAAAATTCCTTCTCGCCAAGGAATATCGTCTTTCTCTGAATCAGTAAAATAAACATTCATCTTAAAATTTGGATCAGATGTTTTTACTTCAAATTCAAGATAAGCATTTTTGTTTACAAGTTCGGTCAAGTCGATTTCTTCTCTAAAATTAAAAATCAAGTTGTTGTATTTTTCTACATCGTTGATACTAATATAATAATCGTCATCGGGATTTTCTTTTTTATAAAGCGTATTTTCATTCTTTGTTTTTGAAACTGCTGCAAAAACTGAAAGTTTGTCTGCAACTCCATTTTTGTAAATCGTGTAATTTTGATTTTTCTTTGCGTCATCAAACCAAGTTGTGTTTTTGTAAGAAGGAAGAGAATATCCCATCGCTTCAATGATTTTTTTATTTACTTCCTGCGGAAAACGAGTTGCATTTTCCGTATTGAAAATTCCAAATGAATTGCGGTAATCCCAACTTATACGGACAATGTTTCGCTCATCAAGATAGCCACTTTTTATTCTGTACCAATTTACTCTTTCTTGTGGTTCTGCGTATTTCATATAAACACCAAATTCGTTGCTCATAAGAGGTGCTTTTCGTTTGTTCGCGAATTCAACCGCTTTATCAAGAGGTTCAATCAAAACTTCTTCTGAAGAATCTTTTTCATAATTCTGAAGTCGCCAGATTTCTGAGTCTTTAGGATTTTTTGGAAGCGGAGGCATTTTTTCTTTTACATAAGGAAATGGAATATGTGTAATGCGAGAAATGTCAGTCCAACTTGCTCCTTGATGTGTAAAAAGAAATGGAGAATATTCGTGGAAATTGTAGATAAGATTATCGTCGTCGTATTCAGGAAGATTTAAAAGTTCCTGTGCAGAATTCCAGTCTGCCGCTCCTACAATAATTGAATGCTTGTTATCGATTTGTCTGATTAGTTTTATAATTTTTCCTTGAATTGTCGCCCATTTTTTTACATCGATTTCGTGCGGTTCATTCATAATTTCGTAAATAACATATTCGCTTCTGTCTTTGTAACGTTCAGCAATTTGTGTCCAGATTTTTGAAAGAATCTTTTCGATGTTTGGAGAAGTTTTTGAGCCTTGTGCACAGTCGTTATGAAAATCAATTATGACATACATTTTTAATTCTTCGCACCAATTTATTGCATCGTCAAGTTTTTCAAAAAGAATGTCGGGAATGATGTAATCTGGTTTTCCTAAACTCAGCGTTTCAAAATGTGTCGGAATGCGGATAACTTCGACGCCAAGATTTTTTATGTCAATAAAATCTTGTTTTCCAAAAGCGCAGTAATTTGCGTCCTTGATTCCCCAAGCAGGTTCAAGCCAATTAGAAAGATTCAAGCCTTTTGAAAAAGGAAGTTTCGCTTCAACTTTAGTAACAGGATTTGCAAAAGAATTTGCAGAAGTTGCTAAGATTGTCATTGATAAAAAAAAAGTTTTTAAGATACTGTTGTTCATAGGAAAATTATAACTTGTGAACTCGGACTTGTAAATAAAAAAAAGCACTCATCTTTTTAGATTCGTGCTTTATCAAATTAATTAAAGTTTGCCACTTTCTGCCGCTCCTGGAAGTCCAATGTCTTTTCTGTAGAACATTCCATCAAAGCGAATAAGTTTTAGAAGTTCATAAGCGTTGTGCCAAGCTGCTTCAAAAGTATCTGCTTGAGCACAAGCGGCAAGAACTCTACCACCATTTGTAATTAGCGGTAGTTTTTGCCATTTGTTTGCACTTTTTGAACGGCGATCTTCTATTGCTCCGGCAATAAAAATTTTGCAACCATTCATATCTTTTGCAATATTATTGATTTCAATTGGAATACCTTTTTTGTATGAATTTGGGTAACCATCGCTTACGGCAACTGGTGCAACGGCATAACCTTTTTCCCATTCAAATTTAAAATCACGTAAAGTTCCGTTAATTATCGCTTTGCACATTTGGGCAAAATCAAAATTCATCATTGGCAAGACAACTTGAGTTTCTGGATCTCCAAGTCGGACATTGTATTCAAGAAGTTTTGGTCCGTTTTTTGTAAGCATTACGCCAAAAAAGATAAAACCACGATAATCAAAATTTTCTGCAATAAGTCCTTTGAGAGTAGGTTCAAGAATTTCTTGGTTGAATTGTTCCATAATTTCTGGCGTTACATCATCGAGTGGCGTTACTGCTCCCATTCCACCAGTGTTTGGTCCTTTTGCACCATCGCAAAGTCGTTTGTGATCTCGGGCTGGCAAAAAAGGAATAATTACAGATTGATTATTTTTTGTAAATTCTGGTGTTACAGAAACTGCAGCCAAAATAGAAATTTCAATGCCTTCAAGATAATCTTCAATAACAAGTTTGTTTCCAGCACTTCCGACTTTTCCAGAAATCATAAGTTCTTTGACCGCATTGTGTGCTTCGTCAACAGTTGCGGCGACAATAACGCCTTTTCCGGCAGCAAGTCCATCGGCTTTGATTACGATTGGTGCACCATGTTGGTCAATATAATCGTTTGCAGATTTTTCGTCTGTAAAAGTTTTGCTTGCAGGACATGCAACATTGTATTTTGCCATAAATTCTTTTGCAAAATCTTTACTTGCTTCAAGAATTGCTGCTGCTTTTTTTGGACCAACGCAAGGAATATTTTCCAGCCAAAATTCATCTGCAATTCCTTGAGCTAAAGGTTCTTCAGGTCCAATTACTGCAAATGAACAATTTTCTTTTTTTGCAATTTCAACATAAGAGTTTTTTGAAAGAGGAATGTTGCGGCATTTTTTTTCGTATGCTGTGCCGCCATTTCCTGGAACACAAATGACTTCTTGAATTAATGAACTTTGGGCAAGTTTCCAGGCAATAGCGTGTTCACGGCCACCAGAGCCTACTACAATTACTTTAATCATATTTTTATTTTAATGAAAAATTGCTCTTGTTTCAAT
>CAZOTD010000119.1:0-5454 GCA_964582685.1 uncultured Treponema sp.
CAATTTATTGCATATATCCGTTAACTTTTTATTATACGGCATTATGGACATTATGAGAGTTAATCTATAAAATAACAGATGAAAGTTTTTACTTTCATCTGTTATTTTTTTTATCTTGAGGTTTTATTGTGGAGTCTAAAAAGGGCAACGATAAAAAAAAGAAAAATGTCCATCGTACATCGAAAAAAAGGCAAACTCTCTTTAAAACAAAAAAAATCAAACCAAAGATAAAACTTGATCCTAGAAAAGTTCTGTGGTTTTGCGTTATTATTTCTATTGCTTGTATCTTTTTGTTAATTATTGCGATTTATATTCCGGGAACTGATTTAGCGACAAATTCAAAAGTTGATGATTCAGCAAAACTTTTTGAATCAGATAAAAAAGAATTGCCAGTTTCCCCAAATTCCCAAGTAGAAAAAGAGCAAGATTCAAAACAGCAAACACAAAAAGCGGAAAATTTTAAATCCATTTTAGAGTCTGAACAAAATAATACAAACATAAAAGAAGAGCAGCCCATAAAAAGCGAAAAAAAAGAACAGCATCAAAACAGTGAAAACGAAAAAGAACGCGAAAAACAAAAAGAAGAACAACACCAAAAACAAAAACTTGAAAATACTCAAAATCAAAAAGAATCCCCTTTGTTATTTGATTTTCCACAAGCTGTAAATGCAGCTCAAATTGTGTTTCTTTTTGATGATGGTGGTCAAAATCTTGAACAACTTGATAAATTTTTAAAACTTCCTTTTCCGATAACGATTGCCGTCTTGCCAAAACTTGCCCATTCTGCTGAATCTGCAAAAAAAATTAGAGAGTCTGGAAATGAACTTATGCTTCATCAACCGATGCAAGCTATCAATTTGGCTGTCAATCCAGGTCCTGGCGCAATAAAACCTGAAATGACTGATAGCGAAATTATTTCTACTATATTTCAAAATATAGTAGAAATTGGTCCAGTTGTCGGAATGAATAATCATGAAGGTTCTGCAATTACCGCCGATGCGCACAAAATGGAAGTTATTCTAAAATATGCAAATGAAAACGAAATGTTCTTTCTTGATTCTCGTACAAATAAAGATACACAAGTTCCTTTTGTAAGTCATGAACTTGGTTATCCTTATTATGAACGTAATGGCAATTTCTTAGATAATGTTAAGACAAGAGAAAATGCTTTGACAGAAATTAGAAAAAATCTTGACAGAGCAAATCGTGACGGCGTCGTAATTATGATAGGTCATATCTGGTCAGCAGATTGGCTTGTACAATTACTTTTAGATATTTATCCAGAACTAAAATCAAAAGGATATGTGTTTACGACAGTTTCAAAATGTAGGGGAAAAAAATGAGGTTATATAAATGAAAGTTCTAGGAATTGAATCAAGTTGTGATGAAACTGCCTGTTCAATTGTTGAAGACGGAAAGGCAATTTTAAGCAATGTTGTTGCTACCCAAATTCCTTTTCACAAAATTTATCAAGGAGTTGTTCCAGAAATTGCAAGTCGCAAACACGTCGAATGGATTCTTCCTGTTGTAAAACAAGCACTTAAAGAAGCAAATCTCACTTTAGATGAAATTGATGCTATTGCATCTACTAATCGACCTGGTCTTATGGGTTCTCTTCTTGTTGGTCTTACTTTTGCTAAAACTTTGGCTTGGTCGCTAGGAAAACCCTTTATTGCAATAAACCATATGCTTGGGCATCTTTATGCTTCTCATCTTGTAAATGATATTTCTTATCCTTATATTGGACTTCTTGTTTCCGGTGGACATAGTATTATTTGCAAAGTTTTAGGCTTTGATGATATCGAAGTTCTCGGAACTACTGTTGATGATTCTGTTGGAGAAGCATTTGATAAAGTTGCAAAATTTTATGGACTTGGTTATCCAGGTGGGGTTATAATCGACAAATTATCAAAGAAAGGCGACAAAAAAGCTGCAAATTTTCCTTTACCAAAATTAGACAATGCTGAACATCGATATGATGTTTCTTTTAGCGGTTTAAAAACTGCTGTTATTCATCAACTAGATATGTTTTGGAACGATGACTATGAAAAGTCAAAAGAAAATATGTGTGCTGCTTTTCAAGAAACTGCATGTAAAACTATTGTTTCAAAACTATTTAGAGCCGTTGATGATACAGGACTAAAAACTGTTGTTGCTGGTGGTGGCGTTGCTGCAAATTCAAGACTTCGTGAACTTTTGGCAGAACGTCAAGATATAAAATGTATTTTTCCGCCTTTAAAACTTTGTGGAGACAATGCTGCTATGATTGCAGGTGTTGCATATCATTTCTTAAAACGAGGTGATAGAAGTGGAATTGATACAACCGCTTGTGCAAGAATTCCACAATTTAAAAAAGGCTTGCAGTTGCACAAAAGATAATCAAAAACAAGGATGCAAAAGTGAAAGAATTACAAGATATGACATTCGGATTTGTTGGACTTGGTCTTATGGGTGGTTCCATTGCAAAGGGAATTAAAGATAAAGTTTTTAAATCTAATTATTCTCTTGGAAAACACGGTTTTGAAAATGATTCCAAAGGAAAGATTTATGCTATGGATACAAATCTTGATTCACTAAATCATGCACTTGAAGAAAAAATAATTGACAATGCTTATACTCCAGAACAAACAGATAAAATGCTTTGTCAATGTGATTTTGTTTTTATCTGCCTTTATCCAAAAGCGACTTTAGATTTTTTAATTGAACATAAAAATTCTTTTAGACAAAATTCCATCGTAACAGAAATTAGTGGTGTAAAAACTCTTATTGCCGAAAATATTTTTAGTCAAAAAGAAAATGTTTTAAAAACTGATGTTGATTTTATTCTCGGTCATCCGATGGCAGGAAATGAAAAAGAAGGATATTCAAGTTCTAATCAATGCATTTTTGAAAATCGAAATTACATTCTTATGCCACATAAATCAAATAAGCCAGAAAATATTTCTTTGATAAAAGCGCTTGTTACAAAACTTGGAATTAAGCGTATCATTGAAACAGATTACAAAACGCACGATCACAAAATTGCTTTTACTTCTCAACTTTGTCATGTAATTGCATCTGCTCTTGTTGATAGTGCAGAAGATAATAAGATTACAGCGTTCGGAGGTGGAAGTTATGAAGATCTTACGCGTATTGCGCTTATCAATGCACCTTTGTGGACAGAACTTTTTCTTTCGAATAAAAACGAATTGCTTTCAATGATTACAACTTTTGAAAATTCTCTTTCAAAAATTAAAAAAACAATTCAAGATGATGATGTAGAACAACTTTCATTAATTTTGAATAATGTCAGAGAAAAACGTGCAGAAATGCAAAAAATATAGTATGCTAAAAATTACTTGGAGGATTTTTTAATGGCAGATTTAGATTTTCTTGACAGTGCAATTCGTCGTGTTCCAGATTTTCCAAAACCTGGAATTCTTTTTTATGATATTACAAGTGTTTTTTTAAATCCAAAAGCATTTAGATATTGCATAGACAATATGGTTGAGATTTATAAAAAATCTAACATCGATGGAATTGCTGGCGTAGATTCAAGAGGATTTTTATTTGCTGCTCCGCTTGCTGAACGACTTGCACTTCCTTTAGTATTAATTCGCAAAAAAGGAAAACTGCCTGGCGAAACATATTCTTGTAAATATGCTCTTGAATATGGAACTTCAGAAATTGAAGTTCATAAATCAGATGTTGAAAAAGGAAAAAATTATCTTATAGTTGATGATCTTATTGCAACAGGCGGAACTCTTGTTGCCGCTCGCAATTTGATAGAGCAAGGTGGTGGCAAGGTAACTGATTTTTTTGGTGTAATCGGTTTACCAGAACTTAATTACGAAAAAATTTTGGCTCCTGCAAAAGTTACAACATTAATTAATTATACTGGAAATTGATTTTTCCGCTTCGGCAGAAATAATTTCAAAGTTTTTTTCTTTTAAAAATTGTGGTTTTGTAAGCCAAGAACCACCAACAGCAATAACATTTGCCAAAGAAAGATATTCTTTGGCATTGTCCTCATTAATTCCTCCTGTTGGAATAAATTTTATATCGGCAAAAGGTCCTTTTATAGCCTTAAGAAATTCTATTGCGCCACAGGTGGTTGCAGGAAAAAATTTTAGGACTTTAAGACCTTTGTTTTTGCAAGTCATAATCTCGGTAGGAGTTGCAACTCCTGGAATAACTGGAATATTTTTTTTAATGCACCAATCAACTGTTTTTTCATCAAATCCTGGCATTATAATAAATTGTGCACCTTTAGAAACTGCGTTCTTTGCTATTTTTAAGTTTGTAACAGTTCCAGCGCCGACAATAATTTGAGGGCAATTTTTGCTTATTGCTTCAATGGCAGCACTTGCAACTTTAGATCTATAAGTAATTTCAATTATATTAATTTGACTTTGACTTAAAGCGTTTGCAACTGGAATTGCATCTTCTAGAGTTTCAATTTTTACAGCCGGAATTATTTTAGTTTGTTCAATTTTTTCAAAAAAAGTTTCTAATTTTTCCATTTTTTTTCCTAATTAAATTTCCAGTCGGAAATTTCTAAAGTCGTTTCTAAATTATGTTCTTGCTCATCAGGAAGCAAAGAGAAAAAATCAAGATTTGTGCGTTTTTCAATTTCTTCGACATTTGTGGCATAATCCCAAATTGTTCCTTTACATTCACTATTAGGAAGAACAAAACCTATCATATAATATTTATCATTTTTTATTGCAAGAATTGCTTTGTAATAATATTCAGGTACGGCAACTTGATTTTTTCCGATTGAAGAATAATCTGATTTTTCTAAAATAGGTCCTGTAACAATATAAAGAATGTCAAAGTGGGAAGTTAGAGTGCGAAGTTCGTGTTCTAAATCTTTCCACATTCCTCTGTTTAATTTTGCAACTTGCGGACTCATATTGCTCAATACAAATGATTCATCCATTGTTTCTTGACTGTAAGTCAAATCGGCAGAAGGACAAAGATGACCTCTGTCATAACCAGATTTTTTGTAATCACTTAATTCTGCGCTTCCTGTCAGAACAAGTGAATCTGGTCTAAAGTTATCTTTTCTTTCAACATTCTTTTGAACTTTTTGTGCATCGAGTGTATAACAAACCCATTCTGCTTGTTCATATTTTTCTCGATAACAAAGTGTAAAACCATTGTGAACGATTATCTGATGAGAATCTTCTTTTTCTTGAGTTTCAAGAACGCCTTGAGTATTTTCTTGTGTAATTATAAGTGCATCTTTTGGGCAAAGAGGAAGTTCAAGATTTTCAATTATAAAGTTTTTTTCGTTGTCATCGTTTAATATTTTTTCAGATTTTTCATTTTGAATGTCGCCAAGAACTTCTTCATTTTCTTCTGAATAAAAAAAAGTTTTGTCTATGTCAATTCCGATTGTATCTTTTACAAAATCGTTGATAGTTTGCTTTTCTATGGCAAGTTCATCATTTGTATAGATTACATAAGTTG
>CAZOTD010000120.1:0-5392 GCA_964582685.1 uncultured Treponema sp.
AACCAATGTAGTTGTCACCGATGTGTGCTGCATCACGAGCAACTTGGAAACCAGTGAATTTAACAAATGGAAGTCCACGAGGATAAATAGGATAAACACGAATTTCACGATTACGAATTTCTGAAATGTATTGTGGATTGTTCCAAATTAATGTTTTCCAACCATCAAATGAAAGATAACCCATAAAATAGCGACGTTCAATGTTATCATTGTCTTTAAGGAGAACATAAAGTGCATGTGGATAATTCATACCCATTGTTGTAACAGCAATCGATTTAATTGTACCAACATTTTTTACAACACCGTATCCATCTTCAAAAAGTGTTTTACCACTTGCTCGTTGTTCATCAGTTGGTTCTTGGCGAACACCATCATCATCTGCATCTGCCAACGGTTCATAAGCAGGAATATCAAATGGTGGAACAATCTTTGCATTTGCATTTGCAGCAATTGATGGGAAAATAACACGAACGCCCATTACATTTTTGCCTGCAAAAGGAACTTTTGCGCTGTCTTTTACAGGAGCAGCAACAACTTTTGATTCTGCAAGACTTCCAACATTACGAGCAGAAGAGTTCAATACAACTTCCCACTCAGGCAATGCCAAAGATGTCTTCATAAGATCTTTTTGATCTGATGTGAATGTAGCACCAGCTGCAACAGAGAAATCCATTACAGTATGTTTGTTCTGTGTTGGTTGTTCAGTTTGTTCATCAACGACGCAGTCAGCATCAAGCTGTGTGAAGTCAATCAACATACTTTCATCAGCAACTGCAAGAGAACCAGCGAGCAACAATGATGCTAATAAATAGCAAGTCTTCTTCATTTATAAACTCCTTTTAATATGCTATTGGATGTAGCCTTGTTTTCAGATAATAGTATGTATTAACTCTAGGTTTTTGTCAACGTTTTTTTTAATTTAGTTTATCAATTCGTTTTCATAGCCTTGTGTATAAATACTTTTATTATCAATGTACATCTCAATTGAATTTATTTTGCTAAAGCTGTTTTGGACATTTGTCTTAAACAACTCAATGCCAGTTTTAATTTCAGAACAACTTCCTGTCCTATACAAAACTTCTTCTGAAAGATTTATATAAAGCACATTATCTCGAATAAAACTCGATAAAATTTTTGTTTCTGGAGAAAAAAGCAATTTAAATCGTTCAGTTTCTGGACCAAGAATTATTTCTGAAACATATTGAAGCACATCATTTGGATAAGATTTTCTTGGTAAATATTTATTTTCAATACAAATTCGTCCATCTTTTGCAGATTCAAAACGAAAGTTATATTTTTTTCCAGGTTTAGAAAGAATCCAAAAACCTATGGAAATTATGAAAAATGCGAAAAGAATAAGCAGTGCAATTTTTACTTCTTTTTTTTCATATTGGATTTTTTTTATACTAATGTTCATATTTATTTAGTTCCTGTAAATCCACGAGATCTCTCAAAATGAGTTACAAACGCAGATATACCATTATATATCCCCAACGCCGACTTTTGCAAGTATGCATTATCATTGAGATTACAAGCTTCCTCATAATTTGTAAGAAATCCAAGTTCGACAAGAACACTTGGCATTTTTGAATTTTTTACTACAAACCATTCTTCCGCTTTAATTCCACGAGAAATCGTTTTAGAACCAATTTGAGAATTAAGTCCGTCCATAATAAATTTTGCAATAAGGATGCTTTCAGTTGTATATTCTTCTTCCATCATTTCATTTAAAATTTTAAAAAGTTTTGGATCTGTCGTCGTATTTGAATCTATAACAGTTCTGCGATATCCTGGAGTTAAATACCAAACTTCAAAACCTTTTGCTTTTTTATCAAGAGAAGCGTTTACATGAATGGAAACATAAAGCACAGCTTCGTTTTCCTCAAGTTTCACGTTATTTGCAATTTCTGTACGTTCTTGAAGTGAAAGAAAAACATCCGTACTTCGAGTCATAATTATTCGTTTATCAGGATATGCTTTTTTTAGCATTGAACTTAGCATATTTGCGACAGTTAAATTTATGTCTTTTTCTCTGACAGTTACATTTTTCCCATTAATTTTATGAATTTGATTTGCACCAGGATCTTTTCCTCCATGACCTGGGTCAATTAGAATAACGCCAATTTTAAAGTTTGATAAATTTTCTGATTGTTGCAAAAAGAAATCTTCAACTTCATTCATAAAATCTTTTGTTACAGAAATTTTTCCATCTGAAATAATAGGCGCATCAGAATAAACAAGTTTTGAACTATTTTGAAGTAAAAAATTTTGTTCAGTTTTAAATACGATATGTTGCCCATTTTTTTCAAGAATTCCAGAATTAGAAAGTGAATCCCAATAAAAAGTAATTCCTTGTTTTTTTGTTTCTTCAATCAAATCTACTTGTGATTGTGAAGTTGCAAAACAAGTTAGCGACATTCCAAAAAATACTAAAAATGCGATTATATTTTTTTTATTTTGCTGCATAAAGTGCTCCTTGTATTCCTCCACGAATCATATAAAGCCAAAAAAGTTTGTTCGAAATTTTAGAATGTTTTTCTTTAAGTTTATCAAACATTTTTATCGCATAATCTAGTGAAATATAATTCCAATCTTTGAGTTCAAGAATTTTAGAATTATTAATTGCATCTGGAATATAATTCCTAACTTTTGTGTTTTCAGGAATCATAAAATCTTTGTTTACAAGTTCATTTTCTAATTTCGAAAAAATTTCATTAGGAAGCAAATAAGCATCTGGCGGAAAATCAATTTCGTGACAATGACTTTTTCGTTCAAGGAATGCTTTTGTTTTTGCATCTGGATTTTTTAATTCAAGCACAATATTTTTTATAACATCTTCGCAAGAATTAATTGCCTTTTCGTATGTATCTGCAAGCGAAATAACATTTCCACATTTTTCAGTATTATTTCTTGGAAATGTTACTTCATCGCCTTCTTTTACTCGAGGAAAAATATTTTTTACAAATTTATTTTTTTTCTGTTCAAGTCCGTGAATTTTTTTCACAATTCCTGGAATTGAAATCCAAGCTCGCTCAGCACTTATATTTATGCAATCAACTTGATAAAGTTCAAATTTTCCGTTTATTGAGAGTTTATGTCTAGCAGACTCAATTTCGTCTGGAAGAATTCCACATGAAATTTGAATTGCCGCTTTTGTCAAATTAATTTGGGAAGAATAAGGATATGTCCAGCCTGACATATATCCACCAGAAAGTCGTGCTGCAATTTCTCCAATCATCGGTCCGTTTTCTGTATACTTAATATCTGCTTTTGCCGCACCATGAGTAAGCCCCAATGCATAAACGCCGTCAGAAAATGTTTTTATAAGTTCACAATATTTTTCTTCAGAAATTCTAGTTGGCATTGTGTGCCCCATTTCAATAAAATACGGAGGATAAAAAATATGGCGATCCGCAAATCCTGTAATTGTCATTGTTCCGTTGTAAACTAAAGCATCTATAGAAAATTCTGAACCGCACATATATTCTTCAAGGATACAAGTCGCACTTTTAGAATTAATAATTGCCTCTTCTACACTGAATAAAAGTTCACTTTTATTTCGAATCATTCTGCAACCACGAGCACCCATATTATCAACTGGTTTTACAACACATGGATATTTAATTTTTGATACAAAATCAAGATTTAAAACTTCACAAATATTATTTCGATGAATTTTCAAAAATTTTGGAGAAGGAACTTTTTCTTTGTCAAAGCAACTTCTCATACGACTTTTATCGCTAGCATTTAAAGCAGATTGATACGAATGAGATAAAAGTCCAACTTTTTCGCAAGCATATGCAACAGAAGCTGAAAAATCCGTTCCAGCAGTAAACACGCTTACAAGATTTTCTTTTTCTTTTAATTCAACAGCATAGTCAGCAATTTCTTTTTTTGATTTAAGGTCAATTTTTTTAAATTCATCAGCGAGAGGAACACATTCTGCTAAGGGATTTGCATCTATTAGAAAAACTTTAAGACCAAGAGATTTTGCACTTTCAATAGCAGGTTTTTGCATTAAACCTGCGCCTAAAATTAAAATTGATTTATTTTTCATCAATTATTTAATCCACATATTCTATTTCATTATTTTTTTTGCAATATACTTCATAAGTATCGCCAATTTTTAACACTTCCATAATAATTTTTATAAACTTAAAAAGCAATTTGTTTTTAGAAATATGATGTTTTTTTATAAACGGATGTCTTTCAGGATGAATTCCAGTAGGAACAATTTTATAAACTTTAAATCCAAATCTTGAAAGATATTTTTGAGTATTTGAAAGTTCCCAAATTGAATAATGATCTTTTGGACTCGAAATAAAAAATGCAGTTTGATCTGTTTTTCTAGAAATTCCATTTCCATTTGGAGTTGAAAATGCAAAAACTCCACCTGGTTTTAACATCTGATTGATTTTTGATAAAACTTTTTTTAAATTTTGAATATGTTCAATTACATACCACATTGTTATAGCGTCAAATTCTTTGATTCCAAATTCGTGCAAAAAATCATATTCTGTAAACGATGCAACAACTGCATTAAAACCTAATTTAGTTTTTACATAGTCAATTGCGTCTTGAGCAATATCACTTCCATAAGGTTGCCAATTATCATCAAATGCTACAGATAGAAATGGTCCATATGCACAACCCAAATCAAGAATTTTTTTATTTTTGCCATTTGAAATTTTTAAAATGCAATCTATATTCCTTATTCTTGGAATACATTTTTTTTTGATTTCCGCAAAATCTTCAAGATAAGTTTTCCCATATTGTTTTTTATATTCTTGTGAAAAATATGTTTTTTCGTATTTTACAGTTTCGCTGTCATCAGAAAATGAAATATAAATAATATTGCAATCAGGACATTTTCTAAAAGTATGATGAACTGTTCGTTCAAGAATTTTTCCTTTTTTGTTACTTTGACAAATCGGGCAAGCATAAACATTTGCCTTTGCAAGATTTATAATAAATGAACTTAAATCTGCTTTTTCAAAATTGTGAAATTTAAAATTTGGTTTTAAAAGATTCACATTTTGTAAAATTTTAAAAACATTTTTTTTTGTAATTTGATTTTTGTTTAAACAAAAAAAACCATAATGGTCAGAAAGTTTTTTATGAAGCGAAGTCGTAGCAGCAAGCAAAACAGGAGTATTTGCATAAACACATTCAAACGCTGTAAAACCATAATGCGTAATTACAAGATCATATTCATAAATTTTTTCTTTTAAATTTGGAATTTGATTTTGAATATTCACTCTTGAATTTTTGAATTGCAAAATTGATTCTTGATTTTTTTTATTAGAAGAAACAACAGTTATAAAACATTTTGTTTCTAAAAAAATTGGCAAAAATTTTTCTGTAAGATTTGAAGGATCTTCTCCGCCAAAAC
>CAZOTD010000121.1:0-5383 GCA_964582685.1 uncultured Treponema sp.
AAATCGCGCTAAAAAGCCAATTCGGAAATTGATATTTCCTCTTTGGCTTTTTATGTAGGAAAAAAAATGAAAAAAATCTTAAAACCTTTGATTTTACTTACAATTGCCATTACTTTTTATGCGTGTAATTCTCTTGAATATGTTCAGCCAAAATCCTATCCGATAGAAACACAGTTAAATGAATTTGATTCTATAAATTGGGAAAAAGCTGATTGGGCAAATGGTGGTCAATTTAATTGTGGCTGGAAGCCAGACCATGTAACTTTTGATGGCGAAATTATGACTCTTACATTAAATAATAAAGAAAGTTACGGCAAGCCTT
This sequence comes from uncultured Treponema sp., assembly GCA_964582685.1. GTDB lineage: Bacteria > Spirochaetota > Spirochaetia > Treponematales > Treponemataceae > Treponema_D. The sequence goes on from CAZOTD010000121.1 coordinate 323, forward strand.
ATACAAGTGGCGAATTTCGCTCTAAAAAAACTTACGGATATGGAACTTTTGAAGCAAGAATGAAAGCGGCAAAAGGCGATGGAATTGTAAGTTCATTTTTTACTTACACAAATAACCCTCGGTGGGACGAAATCGATTTTGAAATTCTTGGCAAAGACACAAAAAAAGTTCAAGTTAACTATTTTGTAGATGGAAAAGGTGGTCATGAAAAACTTATAGACCTTGGATTTGATGCGGCAGACAATTTTCATATTTATAAATTTGTTTGGACAAAAGGCAAAATCGAGTGGTATGTTGATGAAAAAAAGATTCACACAGCAACAGGTTCAAATCTACCAATATATCCACAACAAATTATGGTTAATTTGTGGCCTGGAACTGGAGTCGATTCTTGGCTAAAGCCTTTTAACTATAATGGCGAACTAAAAGCACAATATGATTATATTAAATATACTCCCGAAAATACATACGAAAATTGACAATTACTATGAACGAAAAAGACACAGTTTACATTCTTGATTCCTATGGACTTATTTACCGTTGTTACTTTGCATTTATTTCTCGACCTTTAACAAATTCCAAAGGCGAAAATGTTTCTGCGTTATTTGGTTTTTTCCGAAATCTTTATTCTATTCTTGAACATTACAGACCTTCACATATTATTGCGGCAATGGATTCTAAAACTCCAACTTTTCGCCATCAAATGTTTGAACAATACAAGGCAAATCGTCCAAAAACTCCAGAAGATCTTCATGCACAGATTCCTTGGATTTGCCATATTCTTTCTGTCTTAGGAATTCCAATTCTTCAATGCGACGGATACGAAGCCGATGACATTATCGCTACAGTTGCAACTCAATGTCAAAGTGAAAATCGTCCTTGCAAAATTCTTTCAGGCGATAAAGATTTAATGCAACTTGTTACTGACACAACACAAATTTTAAAACCAGACCACAACGATGTTTGGAAAATCATCAACAAAGAAAGTGTAAAAGCCGAATGGGGCGTTTATCCTGAAAAAATGCTTGATTTACTTTCTCTTTACGGCGACAGTGCAGACAATATTCCTGGAGTAAAAGGTTGTGGCGTAAAAACTGCTTGCAAGTTTTTAGATCTTTATGGAAGCCTTGACGGAATTTTTGAACACGCCGATCAAATAAAAGGCGCAATTGGACAAAAAATTCGTGATGGAAAAGAAAGCGCATATCAATCTCGAGAATTAATTCGACTTTGCACAACCGTTCCTTGCAAAGAACTTGATGTTCACAATTTTTCGCCACTTACTTTAGATTATAAAAAAGCAGCCGACGAATTGATGAAATTTGAAGTTCCATCAGTTGCAAAATTATATTTGGAACTTGCACTTGGAAAAAAAACTTCTAACACACAAATTACTTCTTCAAAAAAACAAACAGAAAAAAAATCTTCTAAAAATCAACATAATTCAAAAAACGACGATTTTAAAAATGTAAATTCAGATTCTCAAGAGCAACAAAAAAATAATGCTTTAGATTTCCAAAAACTTGCACTGGAATTAAAAGACAAAATGATTCCTCTTCACAAAATTCAAATGCAAGTTAATCCAATTTTTTCAAAAACCGAACTTGACGAAACAATCGAAAAAATAATTAACGAAAAAAAACCTGTCGCAATTAATCTTGAAGTTCTAAATGAAGAATTATACGATTCGGAACTTTTAGGATTTTCATTTTGCAATTCAAGTTCAAATGTATTTTATGTTCCATTTTCTCAAGAAGATGATTTATTTTCATCTGAAAAATTGTCTGTCAAAAATGGAATTATCGCTTTGTCAACATTCTTTTGCCAAAACCAAATTCCTTTGATTTTTCATGATATGAAATTTACATATAAAGTTTTGCGATTTAATGGACTTAAAAATATTCTTAAAAAGGATTTTGCGACGGAATGTTTTGACACAATGATTGCCGCTTGGATTTTATCTCCAGAAGAAATTGGCACACAACCATATTCAATTGGAACTCTCGCAGAATCCAAACTTGCAATTTTAAAAACTGAACAAGATGAAATAATTTCAAAAGAACAAAATTTAAAAAATGCACAAGAAAATTTGCTTGCAAATTTTATTTCAGAAAAATCTGGAATTACAATTGAACTTTACAATTTATTTTTGCCTTTGATAAAAAAATATTACAAAGAAAAACTTTTTAAAGAACTAGAAATGCCTTTAGTTCCCATTCTTGCAGAAATGGAACTTAATGGAATTCATTTAAACACAACTCAACTTGAAGAATATTCACAAGAACTTTCAAGTCAGATTAAAACTTATGAAACAGAAATTTTCGAGCTTGCTGGGCATGAATTTAACATTTCTTCAACTAAGCAACTTCAAGAAGTTCTTTTTACAGAACGAGGTTTAAAACCAACCAAAAAAAATAAAACTGGATTTTCAACTGACACTTCTGTTCTTGAAGAACTTTCAATTTATGATCCTATTCCAAAAAAGATTCTCGAATATCGAGAACTTTCAAAACTTTTAACAACTTATGTTGAAACATTACCTAAACTTACCGACAAAAATTCTTTAATTCATACAACTTTTATTCAAACAGGAACTGCGACAGGGCGACTTTCTTGCAAAGAGCCAAATCTTCAAAATATTCCTGTCCGAAGTGAGCAAGGCAGAAAAATTCGCTCGGCATTTTCAAGCCAAGAAGGCAATGTTCTTATTTCTGCTGATTACTCGCAAATTGAACTTGTGGTTATGGCACATCTTTCAAAAGATCCAAATATGTGCAAAGCATTTATAGATGGAACAGATATTCACAAAGCAACTGCTTCTCTAATTTACAAAGTTCCAATTGAAGAAGTTACAACTGATATGCGTCGTCTTGCAAAGACAATTAACTTTGGAGTTATTTACGGAATGAGTGCTTTTCGACTTTCAAATGAACTTGGAATTTCGAGAGTCCAAGCGCAAGAATTTATTTCAAATTATTTTACAGAATATTCAAATATTCAACGCTTTATTACAGAAACTATTCAAAGTGCTCACGAAAAAAAACGTGTAAACACAATTTTTGGACGAACTAGATATATTCCGACAATTAATAGTTCAAACAAACTCGAGCAAGCAGCTGCAGAAAGAATTGCAGTAAACACTCCAATTCAAGGTTCTGCCGCTGACATTGTAAAAGTTGCAATGATTAAAGTCGACGACGCTTTAAGAAAAAATCCAACTGGTGCAAAAATGTTGATTCAAGTTCATGATGAATTAATTTTCGAATGCCCAAACAATCAAGAAATTATAGACAAAACTATTTTGCTCATAAAAGAAAATATGGAAAATGCAGTTTCGTTAAGTGTTCCGTTGCGTGTTTCAATTGAATATGGAAAAAACTGGGGAGAATTCCACTAATATTTTTAAAACAATTTTAGCCAAAAATGAAAATTACAAAAATAGAAAAACAAATTAAAAAAAATATTCTTCCAATTTTTCAAAAACACAAATCAAAAAAACTTGTATTATGCGTTACAGGTCCAATGGCTGCAGGAAAAAATTTTGTCTGCACAAGTTTTGAAAATCTTAAAGAAATAAAATTTATTTCGATTGATCTTGATAAAGAAGTTCACAAAATTATAAATGACAAAACAAAAGAACTTATTGAAGCATTTCAAGAATCTGCAAAGGAAAAAAATATTTCGTTATTAGGAAGCGACAATTTTATTAATCGAAAAGCGTTAGGTGCTCTCCTTTTTTCTAATCCAAAGCTTTTAAAAAAACAAGAAGAAATTATTTATCCTGCACTTACAAAAAATGTCAATCAATTTATTCAAGAATATAATCAAAAAAATAATGAACACGAAAATTCAATTTCGAAAGGAATTATTATAAATGCGACCGTTCTTTTTAAAATTCCAGAACTTTTGAATGAATGTGATTTTATTGTTTATGTTCACGCAAATAAAATTAAAAGATTTTTTCGAATAAAGAAAAGAGATAAATTAAAATGTTTCCAAATTTTTAAAAGATTTACTGCCCAAAAAAACATTTTCGGGCAGTATAAAAAAACTGGAAAACAAATTATTTTAATTAAAAATTAATTCATTGTAATGTAACTTTGAGTTGCCTTAAAATCGTCAAGTTGCGAAATTCGATTTTTCCAATATTCCGCTTCGCTTTTTGTTGTATAAGGTCCAACTCTTACTCGGTAAAACAAATTATTTTTTGAATCTTTGTAAGTAAAAACTTCTGCAGGAATTCTATTTTCATCAAGTTTTGAACGTGCATTGTCTGCCGTTTTTTTGCTTGTATATGCTGCACACTGAATCCAATATTTTGTTGTTTCAACATATATAGATTTTTCAGATTCCATGTTAGAAGATGCAGATGATGAAGTTTTTGAACTTGAATAGTTCGTCACAGTTTTAGATTTTTTTGTATCTGTTGCATTCAAATAACTTGCTTGTTTTTCTGCTTCAAGTTCTGCGCTTGTCTTTTTTGCAGGAATTCCTGTATAAATTGTATCTGAAGAATTTACTTGCTTTTTATTTTCCATAGCGACTGCAGTTGTTTGATTCTTTGGTGTTACTGAAGAAACATTTTCTGTTATAGAAATCTGATTAAAATCAATTGTAATAGTTCCATCTTCATTTTTTGTAATCGGATTATATTCTTCTTGTGGTTCCTCTAAAACTTCAAGACTTTCAATATCAGTTTTGCTTATTTCAACTGGAGCAATTTCTGTCGAATTTTCTTGACTTATTTTAGGTCGCTCAATTGGCGTAATTGATGCAACAACCGGAATATTTGATGAACTTGGTTTACATATAATTAAAGCAAAAAGAAAAACAACTGCCAAAAAAATTCCTGATGCTGTAACAATCCATAAAATCTTTTTCTGTTCCATAATAAACCTCTAGATTTTAAAACTCAAATTAAAAGGAAATGTAATTTGCACAAAACTTTTAATTATCATTTAAATTTCTTTTAATCTTTTCATTTATCGGAATTTATATTTTTTTTTAAAGTATTTTTTTTATAAAGCGAAAAAAACAAAAACATAAGTATGAATTTAGCAT